>CANHJH010000079.1 GCA_947460365.1 Sphingobacteriia bacterium
CGGGAAGTGTATTAACCCATGTAAACAAATTAACCGGAAAATTACAAATTGTACATGGCACAATGGACGATAATGTACACATGCAAAACAGTATTCAATTGATAGGTGCATTGCAAGATGCCGGAAAGGATTTTGAGTTTATGTTGTATCCGGGTGGACGACATGGATGGAGAAACTTAAAAGAAAGAAATAATCATTTTGAGAATTTAAAGACCAAGTTTATATATAAAAACTTGTTGGAGAAGCAAGTGCCAAAAGGTATGTTGAAGTAGAAATTTCATGTTGTTGCTGCAACGGTTAAATTATTAAAGAGAAAGAGGCGCCATTTATGGCGCCTCTTTCTCTTTAATGCAAAGTCTTTAACATACAATTTGAAGTGTATCAGCAGTAAAATGCATAATTTAATACATATTTATTTTCTTTTAAAAATAGCATATGAAGATTAAAAACAAATCAAAAAAAATCACAAAAGTGCATGAAGATGCTCTTTTAAATTTGGTTGCTTTTAAATTAAAGAACAGCGTATTGTTTCCAGAAAATGTAGAAATGGCAAGAAAGATTTTAAAAAAGGCAAGGTTCTTAGTTTCTTAAATAAAATGAAATTTTTTCATTAATTCCTTCTCATATCTCACCCGACAAAATCACTTGTGTTCCTTGGGTATGTTCAATTGCCCGCTTCAACATACCATTTGCAATATCGCTTGCTTTAATAGCGGCATAGTTTTTAAGTGGGCCAACTAACAATGGGTTGATTAGGGTAAAAAGCCATTGGGCAATTTGTTCGCCCCCTCTTTTATGATGTCTGTTACCAAGTATTAGTGCCGGTCGGAATATGGTTAATGCTGGAAATTGAACATCCATTAAATCCTTTTCCATTAAGCCCTTGGTTTTGCTGTAAAAAATAGTTGATTTTTCATCTGCACCCATAGCGCTGATTACCAAAAAATGGCGGCTTCCGGCTGCTTTTTGTAACCGGGCAATTTTAACCGGATAAAATCGGTCTACCTCCTCAAATGCAGCTTTGGTTTTAGCAATTTTTATGGTGGTGCCTAAGCAGCAGAAAACATCATCTGCCGCTACCGCAGTGTGAATGGTATTGAAGTCGCCGATGATTTCAACCAGTTTAGGATGAACAATGTCAAGCGATTTCCTTACATATATGGTAACTATGTTGTAATGGGGCGAATTAAGTAACAATTGTAAGAGAAAACCGCCAGTAAGACCACTGGCTCCCAGCAATAATGCTTTTTTAGGCTGCATAGATAAAATTTATATAAAGATAGGCTAGCATTTTTTGTAATTTCGAACAGTTATGCCAAACGAGTTATCTAATAGTGAATTAAGCAACCTCAACCCTGCTGACAAGGAATTTGAGAACAGCATCCGACCCAAAGAAATAGAGGATTTTTCCGGTCAACCACAATTGATTGAGAATTTGAGCATATTTATTAAAGCTGCAAAGTTACGAGGAGAGCCCTTAGACCATATTCTATTTCATGGCCCTCCGGGATTAGGCAAGACTACTTTAAGTAGAATTGTGGCCAATGAAATGGGTGTAAGCATAAAAGAGACTTCGGGGCCGGTTATAGAAAAGCCGGGTGACTTAGCAGGTTTGCTAACCAATCTTCAGCCCAATGATGTGTTATTTATTGATGAAATTCATCGGTTAAGTACGGTGGTAGAGGAGTATTTATATGCTGCCATGGAAGATTTTAAGATCGATATTATGATAGATAGTGGTCCGAATGCCAGGAGTATTCAGATTACTTTAAATCCGTTTACCTTGGTGGGTGCAACTACCCGCAGTGGGTTACTTACCGCCCCATTGCTATCCAGATTTGGGATTAAATCCCGATTAGAGTATTACAATGCAGCCGTATTAAAAAAAATCATTGAGCGAAGTTCTGCGATTTTGCAGACCAGCATTACCGAAGATGCTGCTAAAGAAATTGCCGGACGAAGCAGGGGTACTCCCAGAATTGCAAATGGACTGTTGCGTAGGGTACGCGATTTTGCGCAGGTATTAAATGATGGGCAAATAGATGTGGGTATTACCCAGCATGCGTTAAAGGCATTGAATGTAGATGCACATGGATTAGATGAGATGGACAACCGCATTTTATCGGCCATTATTAATAAGTTCAAGGGCGGTCCGGTGGGCATCACTACCATTGCCACTGCCGTGGGAGAGGAATCGGGCACCATTGAAGAGGTGTATGAGCCATTTTTAATACAAGAGGGTTTTTTACAACGAACACCAAGGGGCAGAGAAGCTACCATGAAAGCCTATAACCATTTAGGAGTAGCGTTTAAAAGAGGCGGAACGGCAGGAGAGTTATTTTCATAGTTACGCATCTAGTGGAGCATCATAAAAATAAAAGAGGTGAGCCATTGTCAACAATGGCTCACCTCTTTTATTTACAATATATTTTAGCAGAAAAAGTGCTGCTATGGGGCAACTAATCTAAAACCGTTGCCATGAATATTCACAATTTCAATATCGGTATCTTCTTTAAGGTATTTACGAAGCTTAGCAATGTAAACATCCATACTTCTCCCATTAAAGTAGGTATCACTACCCCAAATTTTCTTTAAAGCTCTATCGCGCGCTAAGAGATCATTTTTATTTTCTGCCAACATTTTCAATAGCTCATTCTCTTTAGGAGAAAGGGTTTGCGTTAAATCGCCTTTCTTTAATTCACGAAGTTTCGGATTAAAGTGATAGCTACCTAAATCAAACTCTGTATTTTCATTGATTCTGTTCTCTTCTTCATTTCTTTTAAGAATCGCTTTGATTTTTAACAACAACACTTCACTATCAAAAGGTTTGGTGATATAGTCGTCAGCACCAAGTTTATACCCTTGTATGATGTCTTCTTTCATGGTTTTAGCACTTAAGAAAAACAAAGGAACGTCTGGGTCTATATCTCTAATTTCTTCTGCCAATGTAAATCCGTCCATATTGGGCATCATTACATCTAACAAGCAAATATCAAATTTCTCGCGTTGAAAGGCTGCCAAACCTAATTTCCCATCTCTTTCAAGGGTAATATTATAATCATTTAGCTCCAGGTAATTTTTCAATACCATACCAAGGTTGGTATCATCTTCGCAGAGCAAAATTTTGTAAGTTTTTTTGTCTTCCATTATTAGTTATTTTATTAAATAAAGATAAACATATTAAAATTCAATCAGAAGGCTTTCCAACTATTTGTTAAATTCTTTAAAAAGGAGTCTTAACGTAATTTTTATCCGTTAATGTTTGTAAGAAATGCACCAAATCGGCTTTTTCCTGAGCGGTTAACCCCAAAGATGTTTTAAAAGTGTTGTCTATATTGATAGGATTTTTAACCACTGCATAGGGATTATCATAGTAATCTATCACTTCTTCGAGCGTTTTAAACATGCCATTGTGCATATATGGGGCAGTAATTGCAATATTTCTTAATCCGGGTGTTTTAAATTTACCTAAATCGTTTTGGTTGTTCGTGACAGTAAAACGCCCTTTATCTGTAAGATTGATTCCGTCATACAATCCAATGTTTTTAAAATCGTCGTCCGTAAAATCAGGCCCCATGTGGCAATCGAAGCATTTTGCTTTATCGCCAATAAATAATTTACGACCTCTTTCTTCGGAATCAGTCAATGGCGTTTCATCATTTAAAGAGTAATCGAATTTACTGTTGTCTGTTTCTAAGGTTTTCTCAAAAGCTGCAAGGGCAAGCGACAAAGTTTTTACTGTAGGTAATGTGCCAAAAATTTTTAGAAATAAATTTTTATATATTTTATTGGCACGAAGACGTTGTACCGCTTCTGAAACGGGCAATCCCATTTCATTTTTGTGCGCTATAGGCATTAGTGATTGCTCTTCCAGTGATTGGGCTCTTCCATCCCAAAAAAAGTAGGGCCGATGCAGCATATTGAGCACAGAAGGGGTATTTCTGAGGGTGGGCATGCCTCCAATACCAATACTGAACGAAATAGAATCGGCAAATCCTAGTGCAGGAATATGGCAGCTGGCGCAACTAACCGTGGAGTCTTTAGACAGTATTTTTTCGTTGAAAAGTTTCTTTCCTAAATCAGCTTTAGTTTTAATAGGAGGAATGTAATTGTATGAAAAAGCTCCGAAAGCCATAGCTAAAACAATTATAATGCTACCTGCCTTTTTCATCCCTTTGTTTTTGATCAATTTTATTGAATGTAATTAGCCATATATTTCTTGTGGTTCATAACCCAAATTTAAACAAGGCTCATTACACCACATAAAGGTAGTTTATTCTATGTTTTTTGAGGGATTATTACGCGTATTGACTAAAATTTTAGCATCCATATTACAGCGTATTATTAAAAGAAAATCTTTCGTTACTTTGTAGCAAACAAATACGTTATGCCAAATCAAACTACTTTTCTTGAAACAGTAAACAACGGATATACTTTTAAAGGGGAGCATGCAAAAATTGGCGTAGGAATGCTGGAGGGTGAAGTAGTAGCCGGGGCTGATATTTTTCTTCCGTTAAAAACAATGAACAGACATGGTTTAATTGCGGGCGCCACCGGAACAGGTAAAACTAAAACCCTGCAAATGCTTAGCGAAACACTTAGCGAGAACAGTGTGCCAGTTTTACTGATGGACATAAAAGGCGATTTGAGTGGGATAGCTGCAGCAGGTTCAGCCAATGAAAAGATTAATGAGCGGGCAAATAAGTTGAGTGTACAGTGGAAAGCAGCAGCATATCCGGTTGAGTTAATGACATTAAATGAAGGAAAGGGTGTAAAACTGAGAGCAACAGTAAGCGAATTTGGTCCGGTTTTATTGAGTAAAATCTTGGGATTGAACGATACACAGGGTGGATTGGTTGCGATGATTTTTAAGTATTGCGACGATAATACTATGCCTTTATTGGATTTGAAAGATTTTATTAAAGTGTTACAGTTTATTGGTGATGAAGGCAAAGCAGAGATGGAAAAATCTTACGGCAAGATTTCAACTACTTCTACAGGAACCATTTTGAGGAAAGTAGTAGAATTGCAACAACAAGGTGCCGATGTGTTTTTTGGTGAGAAAAGTTTTGAGATCGATGATTTAATGCGCATTAGTGATGATGGGCGGGGAATGGTAAATATTTTACGCGTAACCGACATGCAAGACAGGCCTAAACTCTTTTCTACGTTTATGTTACAATTGTTGGCAGAGTTGTATGCAACCTGCCCGGAAGAAGGAGATTTAGATAAACCCAAATTAGTACTGTTTATAGATGAAGCGCACCTGATTTTTCAGGAAGCTTCAGATGCACTGTTGCAGCAATTAGAGACTGTAATCAAATTAATTCGTTCAAAGGGTGTGGGTATTTTCTTTTGTACACAAAATCCGCAAGACATACCGGCATCCATATTAAGTCAGTTAGGATTAAAAGTGCAACATGCGCTGCGCGCATTTACAGCAGCAGATCGTAAAACGATTAAGCAGGCTGCAGAAAACTTTCCGGAATCCGAGTTTTATCAAACAGATGAATTGCTTACACAGCTTGGAATTGGAGAAGCATTGGTTACTTTACTCAATGAAAAAGGAATTCCTACCCCATTAATTCATACCATGTTATGCTCACCCAAAAGTAGAATGGATGTATTAACAGATGATGAAATGAATAGTTTAACGGCTAAGAGTAAGTTGGCTGCAAAATACAATCAGGTAGTAGATAGTGAAAGTGCTTATGAAATATTAACCGCAAAGTTACAGGAAGCGCAAGCTAAATCGGAAGAGGTATCTACCTCAAAAGCCGAATCAACTTCTACTAAAAAAGAAGAAAGCTTTTTTGATAATCCTGTTGTAAAACAAGTGGGAAGAACGGCTGCAACCATTATTACCAGAAGCTTATTAGGCGCCCTAGGATTAGGAGGAAGAACAAGTAGAAGAAGGTATTAATTGACTGCTTATCGCCCCAACCATTTAATTTCTTTATCAGTGGTGATGCTAATTTTTTCTTCTGACTGGAGAAATTGCAGTGCTGCCCATATTTTTTCTTCACTAAATTTTTTCATCGATTCAATAAAATTGGGAAGCGGTATATTATTAGTAGCGGCGATTTTTAATTCTTTTTCAAAAATAGCCAACTCTTCCGGGGTAAGCGTTTTTCTTTTGGTGGCTAAACAGTTGTCGCAAACCCCACAACTATTTTGGGCAGCATCACCAAAATAATTCGAGATGAATTTACTCCTGCAATCAGTTAATTCAGCTGTATATTGAATAATAGTTTGAATCCGCTCTTCATATAATTTTTTTCTCTGTAAATAGGCTTTCTCATTAATTACTAAATACTGAGCAGATGCACGGTTCATCAAAAACTGTATTTGCGGTGTTTCTTTTTTAGGCAGATACTCAATAACCCCGTGAAGTTTCAGTTGATTAAAAGCCTCACTCACTTCTTCTATACTTAACCTACACATTTTAGCAATCTTATGTTCATGTACAGAGACCCTATTGTCTATGATGCCTTCATAGGTTCTTAATAAAGCTTTTATAACGGGCTCTAATTGTGGGAAAGTATCTTCAAACAGATGGAGACCTTCTTTGTCTATTGTAAATGAAATTTGTGTAGGTAAAAATATATTTTCTGCAAAACTGATGTGGTTCTCTTGCTCCAGTACTTTTAAAACATTCATTACCAATAGCGGCTCTAGTTTAAAGTTTTGGGTGAATGCAGCAAAATCAAAATCATAATATATGCCTTCTCCATTACCTACAGCTAGTTGTAAGTAATCGGCAATAGATTGATACACTTGTTTTATCACTCCAATAGGCGGAAATTTATTGGCAACATTTACAGATAATTCAATCAGGTCTTTCTTTTGATACAATAAAACAGCATAAGCTCTCTTTCCATCTCTGCCTGCTCTGCCTGCTTCCTGATAATAATTTTCTAAACATTCAGTAACATCATGATGAATAACTACGCGTACATCTGGCTTATCGATACCCATTCCAAATGCGTTGGTACAAACCATGGTTCTGATTTTGTTCTGAATCCATGCCAGTTGTTTCATTTCTCTTACAGATTGTTCTAAACCTGCATGATAATAATCGGCTGCAATGCCTTGCAGGGTGAGTGCTTCTGCAATTTTTTTGGTTTGTTTTCTATTGTTACAATAAACAATGCTGCTACCTGGCACTTTATTTAGTATGTCGAGTATCTTATTGATTTTGCTATCTACTAAAAAATTGCTGTAAGATAAATTAGGCCGATCGAACGACTGACGAAATACCTTGGGATTTTTAAGGGCTAATTTATTAACGAGGTCGTTTTGAACCAAAGGAGTAGCCGATGCAGTAACTGCAATGATGTTAACTTTTGGAAATAATTTTCTAGTAGTAGCTATGCGTAAATACGGTGGTCTGAAATCGTACCCCCATTGAGAAATGCAATGCGCTTCATCTACCACCAATAAACTGATGGGTAATAGTGGAATATAATCTACAAATAAGTTACTCTCTAATCGCTCCGGTGAACAGTATAAAAATTTATACATGCCATCTGCCGCATCCATCAATATTTTCTTTACTTCATAGAAAGTGAGTCCACTGTGCAATGCTGCTGCAGGAATGCCTTTGTTGTTCAGGTTGTCTACCTGATCTCTCATTAAAGCAATCAATGGGCTTATCACCAAACATAATCCATCTATTAACATGCCGGGTACCTGAAAACAGATAGACTTACCTCCTCCGGTAGGGAGCAATGCAAGGGTATCGTTACCGGTAAGAACCGACTGAATTATTTCTTCTTGCAGCGGACGAAATTGATCGAATCCCCAATATTTTTTTAGTACTTCTTTTGGCATGTTCAGTGTTGGTTAGGCAACTTTTTTAAAATTTAATCTTACTGAATTAAAGGCTAACACCACATCACTCAACCCCATTGCCAGTGCGCTAAAAGCGGGGCTCAACAATCCCATTGCAGCAAAAGGAATAGCAATAACATTATAAAATAATGCCCAAAATAAATTTTGTTGAATAGTTAAGTAAGTGTGTTTACCTAAACCTAAAGCAGTTGGGAGATTTTTTAGACCATGTTGCATTAAAATCACTTCTGCACTTTGTACAGCAATTTGTGAAGCTTCGCTTAATGAAATTCCTACTGTGGCTTTTGCTAGTGCAGGCGCATCATTAATACCATCGCCTACCATTGCGGTGGGGCAAATTCTATTTAAAGATTCAATGCGTTCCAGCTTTTGGGCAGGCAATTCTTCTGCGAAAACAATATCTATGCCTAGTTTCTGTGCAATTACATCACAACGCTCTTTTTTATCGCCACTCAGTAAAATAGTGCGGATGGATCTGTTTTTCAAGTACTCAATAACAGTTTCAGCCTCCGGCCTAATTTCATCCGACAAGTCTACCCAACCTAATAAAGTATTGTTTTTGAGGATGTAAATATTATGAGAAGGATCCTGAATAATTTCTTCTGCAATTTTGTAAGAACCTGCTAAATAAGTATTGCCATCCTTATCGGTTGCTTTCATGCCGAATCCTTTGGTTTCTTCCACCTGTGCAAATCGAATATCGTTGTTGGTTTTCCAATTTTTGGCGATTGTTTTTGCTAAGGGATGATTGGAATATTTTTCTAGTGAATAAGCAATGCGTTTAAATTCATCTACACCCTGTATTTCGCCTTCTGTTGTTAATGCAAAACGTTCAATAGCAAATTGACCAGTGGTTAGTGTGCCGGTTTTGTCGAACACTACTTGCTCGATGCTTTTAAACAGCTCCAGACTTTTGGTGTTTTTAAATAGCACCCCATTTCTTGCAGCTCTGCCCATGCCAACGGCAATAGCGGCAGGTGTTGCCAATCCCATTGCACAGGGGCACGATATCACTAACACGGCAATTGAACGCATTAAGCTATGCGTAAATGTTTGATCTGCTAAAGTATAGTTTAATACAAAAGTTAAAATAGATAAACCAACAACAGCAGGTACAAACACCGCACTAATTTTATCGGCTAGTTGTTGAATAGGCGGTTTTTCTGTTTGTGCGTTTTTTACCAGTTGTAAAATATTACCTAAAATAGAATCATCACCTATAGCAGTAACGTAAGCTTTTGCGGAGCCATTTACAATGATACTTCCACCAATTAGTTGATCTTTAATTTTTTTATCTACCGGAATAAATTCACCGGTAACAATCGATTCATCGACAGCAACTTCTCCGGATAAAATTTTACAGTCCATCGGCACTGCATCTCCACTGTTCATTAAAATCAAATCTCCCACTTTTAAAGCAGTACTTTCTACCGGAAAAATATGTTCTTGGTGTTGATCGTCGTACGCAATCATGTTGGCCATTGTTTTTTGAGAGCGTACTAATTTTTGCAGGGCCGATTGCGTGGTTTCAACAGATTTATCTTCTAACCAATTTCCTAAAAATACTAGAGTAAGAATGGATGCTGTAGTTTCATAAAACATATATCCGGCAGCCTGGTTGGTAAAAGTGCCGTATAAACTGTAAACAAAAGAAGCTACTGCGCCAATGGTTATTAAAACATTCATGTTAGGAATACCTTTGGCAAGACTGTGAAAAGCACTTCTTCCAAAAAAATCCATTCCAACAATAAATACAGGGAGGGTTAAAGCTATTTGTACAAAAGGGTTCATCAGCCAATGAATATGTAACCCAGGAAACATGTGCAACATCAATGGTAAAGTAAAAACGGCACAAAATATAAAACGCTGTAAATGCGATGTAAATAGTTTCTTTTGCTGTGTAGATGCGCCTTCGCCGTTTAGTACGTGATAGCCTAGTTGGTCGATACCCTTTTGTACATCTAATTTATTTATTTCAACCGGAAGGTTAAAGCTTACATCTCCTCCTATAAAATTAACGCTAACGTCTTCTAATCCTTTATCATGCAAGTATTTGTTGATGGTAAGGGCGCAGTTGGTGCAGCTCATACCGGATACTTTCCAATTTACTTTTTCCATAGTTTTTCGTCGTTAAAGCAAAACGATGTACAAATTTACAAAAGCGATGGCACCTGCAATTTTCGATATTGGAATAATAATGATTTTTGCCGGAATATCTTTGCACCGTTGATGCAATTAATGTAGGAAGGGGATGGGGGGGTGAAATAATAAACAAAAAATATTTTTTTACATTATATTAAATGTGTTTAATTTAATGTAAAAAAACCGTTGTGCATGTATTGTAAGCGGCTAAAACTTGTCCAATAAAATGAAATCCACGTAAGTGGATTTTTTATTTGGAGCAAGTAAGAAAAATAAAAACAATAATCCCCATAAATGTACAATCGAAATGAAAGGTAAATATATATACAGACCCCATTTACACCATAGACAATCCATTCGTTTGAAAGGTTTCGATTATTCACAAGCAGGTTTATATTTTATTACAATATGCTGTCAGGATAGGATTTGTAGGTTTGGGAATATTGAAAATAGTAAAATGATATTGAATGAATGTGGTGAAGTGGCATTTAATGAATGGATAAAATTAACGGAACGATTTTTAAATTTTCAATTAAATGTATTTCAAATTATGCCCAATCATGTTCATGGTATTATTTTGTTGGATGATTTCACCACCGTAGGGGCAGGGTTTACCCCTGCCTCTTATTCACGAGACACCCCTGCCCCAATGAATATTGATTCAACCACCCCAATGAATATAGGTTCAACCACCCCAATGAATATTGATTCAACCATCCCAATGAATATTGGGACAACCAACCCAATGAATATAGGTTCATCCGCCCCAATGAATATAGGGACAACCGCAAGTGTTGCCACAACTGGTGATGC
>CANHJH010000080.1 GCA_947460365.1 Sphingobacteriia bacterium
ACTAGAATTTATGTATGAAATAATTTAACAGCGCAAACATACAATTATTTAGTACTATGCAACACATGGTACTAAGTTTATTTTAGTAATAAATGATAACTAGATGTGATATTTTAATCAACATATTGAAAATCAATATATTGTGTTGTTTTGGTAAATAGCTTGAAATGATGAATGGTGGTAGAAATAAATAAATGGTGAATAATTTATTTTATCGTTTTTATACGATGAATCTATTTTCTTCCCTATCTTTGCTTATCGTATAAAAACGATAAGTATATGGCAAGTCCTAAATTAAATGAGTTTATTGAAGACGAACAAGTATTGGCTGCATTTGCCAAAGCTTTGTCGCACCCGGCACGAATTGCCATATTAAAAGTATTGGCACAAAAAAATGAATGCATTTGTGGTGAAATTGTGGAAGTACTTCCATTAGCGCAGTCTACTGTATCTCAACACCTTAAAGAATTAAAGGATGCAGGATTAATTAACGGCACAGTAGAAGGCCCACGCAGTTGCTACTGTATTAATTGGAATGCGTTCGATGCTTTTAATCTATCCTTCAATCATTTATTTCACCATTTAAAAGATCAACAAAATAATTCATGTTGTTAATGCTGGTTTTAAAAACAATAAAGCAATAAATCAATAAATCAAACGAATAAAATCCCGAAGGGGTGAAATAAATATATCTCAACAATAAAAAATCATATTATGAAAAACGAAGCAGCATTAAAAGATTTAGTAAAAGAAAAATACGCCGCCATTGCAGAACAAACCATTGAACAAAATTTATCTTCTTGTTGTGGTGCAGGTGGCTGTTCTACCGAAGTGTATAATATCATGAGTGATGATTATACTACCATGCAGGGCTACAATGCCGATGCCGATTTGGGATTGGGATGTGGCTTACCTACACAGTTTGCTAAAATAAAGGCAGGCGATACGGTGGTTGATTTAGGCAGTGGAGCCGGTAACGATTGTTTTGTTGCCAGAGCGCAGACTGGAGAAACAGGTAAGGTTATTGGTATTGATTTTACTCCTGCTATGATTGAAAAGGCCAAAGCCAATGCGGCTAAATTAGGGTTTAGCAATATACAATTTAGAGAGGGTGATATTGAGAACATGCCCCTGGCGGCTAATGTAGCTGATGTAGTGGTGAGTAATTGTGTATTGAATTTGGTACCCAATAAAGATGGTGTTTTCAAAGAGATTTACAGAGTGCTAAAACCCGGTGGTCATTTTAGTATTTCAGATGTTGTATTAGTCGGAAAGTTACCGGAGGCTTTACAGAAAGATGCTGAAATGTACGCAGGTTGCGTATCTGGTGCTATACAGAAAGAAGTGTACATGGAATTGATTCATCACAATGGCTTCGAACAAATTACCATTCAAAAAGAAAAAGCCATTGTTATTCCGGATGATATTTTGGTAAATTATTTAAATGAGCAAGCATTAGCTGATTTTAAAAATGGACAAACCGGTATTTTTAGTATCACCGTATTTGCACGTAAACCTATTGTAGAAAATTTTTGCACACCGGGTGGTGGTTGTTGCTAAAATATATTTTAAATGAACTCAATCAATACGCCTGCGTTATTTCCTTCCGTCACTAAATTTTTAGCATCTAGTGAAGAAGATATTGCATTAATTGCTGCTGAAAGAAAGGAATTATTGGCAAGCCTCGCCATCCATATACAGCAAAAGTTAACCGAATGTTCAACCATTTCTTTAACATTTATCTGTACCCATAATTCTCGCAGAAGTCATTTTGCGCAAATATGGGCGCAAGTGGCTGCCGCTTATTATGGATTGCAAAATATTGTTTGTTATTCTGGCGGAACAGAAGTTACAGCCTTTAACCCCAATGCGGTAAAGGCTTTGCAAACAGCAGGGTTAATAATAACCGGTGCATCAGCAAAAAGCAATACTCATTATTCGGTACAATATAGTACCGTACATCCTGCCATTGAAGCATTTTCTAAAAAATATGCCGATGCGCCCAATCCATCTTCCGACTACACGGCTGTATTAACTTGTTCGGAGGCTGACGAAGCTTGTCCGGTAGTATTTGGTGCAAATGCCCGATTTAAAATAACATTTGAAGATCCTAAAAAATCCGATGGAACACCGGAGCAAGATGCTGTTTACTTAACCCGATGCAAACAAATTGCAACAGAAATGTTGTATACTTTTAAGTTGGTGGTAAATTAAATTACCACCAACTCATAAAATAAATCCGGTTGTAAATATTTATTAGCTAATTCTTGTAACTCATTAGCGTCGGTTGTTTTGATGGTTTCAATACTGCTGTAGAAAAAATTTTCATCTAAACCATTCAACACGTAATTCTTCCATCGGGCTATCAGTTGAAAAGGGCCATCTAAATCGCCCAAAACACTTCCTATCATATAGTTACGCACCAAACTCAATTCTTCCTCTTCAATCTTTTCATTTCGAAGTAGCTCCATTTCTTTATATACTTCTACCATTGTTGCTTCGCATACATCTCTTCCTGCTTCGGTACTGATCATCCATGCACTATGGTGAATATGATTTTGAATATAACTATGTATGCCATAGGTATAACCTTTGTCTTCTCTGATATTACTCATCAATCGCGACCCAAAGAATCCTCCAAAAATATTATTGAGCACCTGAACTTTTTGAAAATCGGGATGATGTCTATTAGGAAATGGTTGAGCAATTCTTATGGCACCTTGTACGCCATTTTCATCATTAATGATTTTGTATTGCTTTTCTGTAGCAGGATGTAAAGGGTGTTGCACATTGGGTGTTGGCTTTTGTTGTAACGGCAATGCACCAAACACTTTGTTTAACTCTGCCGGCAAGTCGGCCGGCAATTTGCCTGCTAAAAAAATTTTGCAATTACCTTGCTGGTAAAACTGTTGATAAAAAGTAATTAATTCTGCTCTGTTTAAACTTATATAGTCGCTGGCAGTAGTGTATTTACCATACGGATGATTGATGCCAAATACATATTCATCAATTAACCGATTGGCAACAAAATCACATTTCTTTAAACTTACTTCTAATCGTTGTTGTTGATTTTGTTGGTAGGTTTTTAATTCTTCTTCCGGAAAAATAGATTCAGTAATGATCTCTGCAACAATTGGTAGCAGTTCTTTTACATGTTTACTTAAACAATGTAGGGTGATGGTGGCTGTTTCGTTGTAACAACTTCTGTTCAAATACGCCCCATAAAAATCTACGTATTCATTTATTTCAAAAGCGGTTTT
Source organism: Sphingobacteriia bacterium (assembly GCA_947460365.1). Taxonomy (GTDB): domain Bacteria; phylum Bacteroidota; class Bacteroidia; order Chitinophagales; family Chitinophagaceae; genus Sediminibacterium. Next base: position 3,261 of record CANHJH010000080.1, read on the forward strand.
ATGGTTCGTACCATTCTTCAACAGAAAATTGGTGGTGGCTGCAACAATATTTTTCTGTTCGAACCAATTGCCGGCATCAAAAACCCATTCAATCATCATTACCTCTTGTGCTCCGGCATTAATGCTGTATACCGGTACGTTGTTATCTAGTGCATATTGATCACATTTTTTTAGTTGCAAATCAAAATGAACTGCGTCAGTAATGGGTGGGGTAACTTTTCTATTAAGACTCATTGAAATTATTTTGATCACTTACTGTGCATGATAGTAAATGGTGTTGCTGTTGGTTTCGCGTAAAATAGTGTTGCTGTATTGTTGTAATTCTTCCGGAGTAATTTCTCGATATTTATGGAGTTCGGTATTCATTAAATTAGCATCACCCATTAGCTCATACAGTGCAATGCTGCTGGCTCTGCTCATGATGCTCATGTCTTCAAACGCAATTACACTTTCCGTTTTATTAATTACTTTTTGTAATTCTTTTTCCGTTATCTGAATTTGTTGAACTTTCTCAATTTCTTCGGCAATTGCTTTTTCTGCCTGCTCCATCGAAACTCCTTTTACCAGTTTCCCTTCAATGGTTAACAAACCATTGTCCATAGATCCAAAATGATAACAATCCAAATTAGAAAACAACTTTTGTTCTTTCACCAGCGATTGATACAAACGCGATGAACCTCCTCCACCTAAAATCTCTGTTAACAGATCTGCAACATAATAGCCTTTGTCTAGCCTTGCAGACATATGCCATGTTTTTACAAAAGCATCTAATGGAACTGCTGCTTCAAAACTTTGTTTGCGGGCTGCTTGTTGAACAGGTTCAATAGGCAAGTTGCGTATGTATTTTTCCCCCATTTCAATAGGACCAAACCATTTTTCAGCCAATCGTTTAATGTGGTCGGTTTTTACATTGCCGGCAACAACCAAAATGGCATTAATGGGGCGATAATGTTTAAAGAAAAAGTCTTTCACATCGTTAATGGTGGCATCTTCTACATGACTTAATTCTTTCCCAATAGTCATCCATCGATAAGGGTGTTGGGTATAGGCTAATTCACGCATTTTATGCCAAACATCGCCGTAAGGCTTATTGATATAATGTTCTTTAAACTCTTCACAAACTACTTTGCGTTGAACTGCCAGGCTTTTTTCGCTGAAAGCCAAACTCAACATACGATCGCTTTCTAACCAAAAAGCAGTTTCAATGTTTTGCGCCGGCAATTGACAGTAATAATTGGTGAGGTCATTGGTGGTATAAGCATTGTTGTCACCCCCGGCACGCTGAAGTGGATCATCGTAATCGGGAATATGAATACTTCCACCAAACATGAGGTGTTCAAATAGATGGGCAAAGCCTGTTTTTTCGGGGTTTTCATCACGAGCACCCACGTTGTAGAGTACATTTACTACCGCCATAGGGGTAGACTGGTCTTCATGCACCAAAACAGTTAAGCCATTATCGAGTGTAAAACGGTTGTATTGTATCATAACGCACTAAATCGGATGCAAATTAGTTCATTGTGCACATAAATAATAAAAATCAGTGAGACAGAAACTACAACAATGCTACCTTTGTACAAGATATATTCAATTTTTATGCAATTAGCCGATTTATACCAAAAAGCACTTGCTTTTGAGTTTCTTACCAAAGAAGAGGGAATGTTTTTGTTTGAGCATGCGCCATTAGCAGATTTAATGCATATTGCCGATGAGCTGAGAAAAATACAAGTACCGCATGGTAAGGTAACCTGGCAAATAGATAGAAATGTAAATACTACCAATGTATGTATTGCCAATTGTAAATTCTGTAATTTTTACAGAATTCCGGGCCATGCAGATGCCTACATTACCGAAATGCCTACTTACCGCACCAAAATCGAAGAAACCCTTAAATATGGGGGAGATCAGTTGTTGTTACAAGGCGGACATCATCCGGAATTGGGACTCGATTTTTATACCAATATATTTCGCCAGTTAAAGCAAGAATATCCAACGTTGAAGTTGCATGCACTAGGGCCGCCAGAAGTAGCACATATTGCAAAATTGGAAAAAATGAGTCACCACGATGTACTGAAAGCCTTGAAAGAGTCGGGATTAGATTCATTACCCGGTGCAGGTGCAGAGATATTAATAGACAGGGTAAGACGATTAATATCTAAAGGCAAATGTGGCGCAGATGAGTGGTTAGCAGTAATGCATGAAGCACATAAGTTAGATATTACCACCAGTGCAACTATGATGTTTGGACATGTAGAAACTTTAGAAGAGCGCTTTATTCATTTGATTAGAATCAGGGAAGTACAGCAAATGAAACCTGAACATGCCAAAGGATTTTTAGCATTCATACCATGGACATTTCAGGATGTAGATACGTTGTTAACAAGAATAAGAGGCGTACATAATTTAACCACTCCAGATGAGTACATCCGTATGATTGCAATCAGCAGAATCATGTTGCCAAATGTTAAAAACATACAGGCGAGTTGGTTAACCGTAGGCAAGCAAACTGCACAAATATGCTTACATGCTGGAGCTAATGACTTTGGAAGTATTATGATCGAAGAAAATGTGGTAAGTGCCGCAGGTGCCCCACATCGCTTCACCTATAAAACCATGCAGGATGCTATTAAAGAAGCCGGTTTTGAGCCTCAGTTAAGAAATCAGCAATACGAATGGAGAGCAATACCTGCTTCAATTCAGGAGCAAACCATTAATTATTAATAGGGACACAATTTATTGTTCAATATCTTAAAGTTACACTTACTAAATTAATTTTTTTAGAAAGTGTAACTTATTTAGTGTTGAAACGTACCAATAGAAAGCAACAATTAAAAACTATTGTGTATAAACTGTTTATGAATGAACGTGCATATAATGATTGTGTGAATGAACATGCTGATCATCTTTATAGGTTTATTGTTAAAAACCTAAAACAGGAAGAAGATGCAAAAGATATTGTGCAGAGTAGTTTTGAGAAATTATGGATCAACAGAGAAAAGATAGAAGCGTGTAGTGCAAAATCATATTTGTTTACAGTGGGCTATCATTTGATGATTGACCATATCAGAAAAAATAAACGAGTACAATTGCAAGATGATTTTTCTGAAGATGGCAGATCACAAATGCAGCACAACAATAATACCAAAGTAGTATTAATGGAAGCCTTAAACAGGTTGAATGAAATACAACGATCATTGGTAATGTTGAAAGACTATGAAGGATATAGTTATGAGGAGATAGGGGCAATTACGGATTTAAGTGCCAGCCAGGTTAAAGTGTATTTGCATAGGGCACGATTAACGTTGAAAAAATACATTGGAAAGCCGGAAAATGTTCAATAAATAATGGATATTAATTTACATAATTACGAAACCTATTTTTTGCTGTTGATAGACAATGAATTGTCTGTAACAGAGCAGCAAGCGGTTGCGCGTTTTGTAGAGGAACATCCTGCTTTAGCGGAAGAGTTGGATCTTTTAAAAGAAACAAAACTTATAGATAGGGAAATCGAAGTATTTGCCGGAAAAGATGCACTGTTAAAATCAACAGACGGAGAAATTAACGAAAACAATTACGAAGCATATTTATTGAATGATATTGATGGTGAATTAACGGACGACGAGCAGATTAAATTGTTGGAATATGTGGAAGCACATCCTGCCATTAAAGAAGAACTTCAAATTTTACAGCAAACTATTTTAACAAAAGAAACAATTACTTTTCCAAATAAAAATACTTTATATCGAAAAGAAAAATCAGTTAAACCGATTGTATTTATTGGATGGAAACAAATGAGCGTTGCTGCAATTGTTGCAGGAATCATCTTATTGAGTATCAACTTAATCAAAGAAGATTCAACAGTTGTTTTTGAAAAAACAGCTTCTAATCAAAAAAGCAATCATCGATCAAATACAAATCCAAATAAAAATATTGCATTGGTTTTATCTTCCGGCAATAAAAACAAAACGGAAATCAACAGGATAGAACAATCAATACCAATGCAACAAATTGCGCAAAATGAATTAATTAAGGTGAATAGCAATTCGACACGTTATACAAAGAAAGTAGAAGAAATTGTAGAAGTAGACGATAAAATATTTACAGAAAATATACAGTCAATTTTAGTCAGTGAGATACACTTAACTGATTTAAAATCAAGCAATATAATTGGGTTGATAATGGATACTGATTCGGCGAATGCATCTGCTAATAACAATAGTTTGACAGAAGTAGAAGCATATAAAGAATTAAATACAAACGAGCGAGATAATACGGTATACATCGGCTCATTAACTATTAATAAAGATAAGTTTAGAGGGTTGATTCGTAAGGCAAGCGCTTTTTTAAAAATCCATTCAAAGCAAGATGAATTGGAAGTTGCCCCTGATAAATAATTTGTAAGTTAAAAAGATAAAAATGACAGGTATGAAAAAAATAATGACAATGGTTGGCGTGTTTGCAGCACTGATAAGTTCAGCACAAACAGATAGTACAGAGAACAAATCGGATACGATTAAAGTGGGAAACTTTATAATTGTAAAGAAAGATAAAAATAAAAGTGAAACAGGAGTAACGATAGATGAAAATATAAGTAAGAATAAAAATAATTCATTTACCGTGTTTACCCGACCTAAACGAAAGGGAAATGTTAGTACCAATTGGTGGATATTTGATATTGGATTTGCCAATATGCGCGATCAAACTGATTACACTGCAGCCCAGTCTGGTTCTTATTTTAAAACATTTAGATCAGCTGATGGGGCAGTAAATGCCAATAGCTATCGTTTAAATGCCGGAAAGAGTTCGAATGTAAATATTTGGTTTTTTATGCAAAAGCTAAATATTAGTAAACATGTATTGAACTTAAAATATGGTTTAGGTTTAGAGATGTACAACTTTAGGTACGATACTAAATTAAGTTATCGGAAGGACCCCGAACCATTTGTAATGAATGATTCTATTTCATTTAGTAAGAATAAATTATTTGTTGAGTATCTAACTGTACCCTTGATGATCAATGTAAATCCTACGCCTAATAAATCGAAAGGATTTAGTTTTAGTGCCGGAGTAAGTGCAGGATATTTTATTGCAGGAAGAAATAAACAAATTAGCTCGGAACGAGGTAAGCAAAAAGTTAAAGGTAATTTTGATTTCGAACCATTTAGAATAGCGGCTATTGGAGAATTGGGTATTGGTCCGGTTAGGTTATATGGCACTTTTAGTTTAAATAAGTTACAAAAAGATGTTACAAGAGTGGAGCAATATCCATTTGCGGTTGGGGTTAGGTTTAGTAATTGGTAGGAGAAAAGATGCATAGTTGATAGCGTATACGCTGTCAACTATGCATCTTTTTTTATTTCATCCCTTTTAACCAATCCATTATACCCAGCTGAATTTTGGTAGCTACCTGTTTGTGAAACAAGGGCGAAATAATTTTTTTCTCATCTTCCTCGTTACTTAAAAATGCTATTTCAACTAAGCAGTTAGGGAAACTGGTAGGTGCATTCAACCCAAAATTAAAGTGGCCAACATTCCCATATTCATCGAGTTTTAATTCCAGCATTCTTTTTAAAATAGCAGTAGAAATAGACCTGAAACCAATATGCTTGTAAAAAGTACTGGTGCCTTTTGTTGCTGCATTACTGGTTGAGTTTAAGTGTAATGAAATTACCAGATTAGGATTTTTTTCCTGTAAAAATAAAATGCGGTCTTTCATGTCAAAACTAGTGTCGAACGTTCTGGTCATGATGATGTTTTTTACCCCCAATTTTTTTAATGATTTTTCCAAGGCTTTAGCAAATATTAAAGTAAATGCTTTTTCACTGGCATTGGTTCTTACGCCACCTGCGCCGGTGTTAGTACCACCATGTCCGGCATCAATTGCTATGGTTAATTTCTTAATGTCTAATAATTTAGGTTGACGATTTACTTTCACAACCAGGGACTTGCCTTTATATCCAATTACATATCCCCAATGTTGCGCATGTTTTAATTCTATGGTAACACGTAAAACATCATCTTCAACTTGGTTATAATACACATTTTTAATTTCCTTTAATGAACTTAATTGGGTAATCCAGTTGGTGTTGCTTTGTACACCAAATATATCCACAATAATTTTTGCCGGATTGATCTCCATAGAAGCTTTATAGGGCAATTTCTCCTCCATGTTAATGTTCAGATAATCAAATGCAGAATCACCTTTAGCAACAAATGAGCCGGTTAGGTAAAACTTTTTAGTTTTAAAACTATCTGATTCAAATTTTGCAAATGCTTTATCGATATATGCCGAGCGATTTTTTGATAATTGAACATGGTATAAATCCTTGGTAGAATCTATTATTTTAAGCAGTACATTGGTATCTATATAACCCATTTTTGCCCCACCCAGTCTGTCTTCACCCAATCCATAGGCCAAAGCAGGTAATTTTCCGGATGTTCGTATGTACTGCTCTTTTTTAGTTATGTTGTTTTGCGCAGAACATGTTAATACAATGAAGATAGTGGCGATTAACAGAAGCTGATTTTTCATTGTATGAAGTTATCAAATCAGTTGTAAATTGAAATAAAAAAAAACCTCACTCTTTGAATAAGAGTAAGGTTCTTTTGGGGGGTGTTATTCAAAGTAGACTATAATTTATAGCCATTATTTGTGATGAGTCTTTCTGCTATCCTTCTTCTTGCATCTTTGGAATTGAACGGTTCAACCTTGGTGAAGCGTTTAAGCCCAATGTGCATCATACGAAGTTCATCTCCATCTGCAAAGCTATTAAGGGCATCTTTACCAAATTTATTTATTTTATCAGCTGCATCATATAAATAAATTTTCATAATATCTGTTTCAATACCTACAGCTGAATCACCTTTTAATTGGGTTAATTTTATTACTCTTAATAGGGCGCTTTCGGCATGAAAAGTTTCAATGGCCATATCGGCAATATTCATCAAAATTTCCTGTTCCTTATCTAAAGACATCATTAATTTTTGAACAGCCGCTCCAGCAACCATGAGTATGGCTTTTTTAAAGTTGACTATCGCTTTAATTTCTTTGCTGAAAGCAGTTTCTTCATCACTGTTGAAATCAGGTATACTCATTAATTCTTTCTGAACGGCCATGGCTGGTCCCATTAAATCCAGTTTGCCTTTCATTGCACGCTTAAGTACCATATCAACGGTTAGCAAACGGTTAATTTCATTGGTGCCTTCATAAATTCTATTGATTCTACTATCGCGGTAACATCTAGAAATTATATATTCATCGCTGTAGCCATTGCCACCATGTATTTGAACCCCTTCATCTGCTACATAGTCTAGAATTTCGCTACCAAATACTTTAAGTATCGCACATTCAATAGCATATTCTTCAGCGGCTCCCAATAAGGCTTCGGCAAATGATTTTCCATTGGCCGCCAACTCTTTTTCTTTATTTTCAATCCATTTTGCGGTTCTGTATAAAGCACTTTCACACACCCATATTTTCACTGCCATTTCAGCCATTTTGTGTTTTATGGCACCAAACT
>CANHJH010000081.1 GCA_947460365.1 Sphingobacteriia bacterium
TAGATCTTCATAGTCGCCATGAGCGCTCATGCTGCGCATTTCGCCCACTTCAACTTCAACCTGATACCATTCTCCAAATATTTTTACTTCTTTATCGCCATTCATTAATCGTCCGCCTAGTGATCTTGGCTCACAATAACCCACCAGCAAAACCGTATTTTTTTTGTCACCAATATTATTCATGATATGGTGCTTTACTCTACCTGCATCTGCCATTCCACTTGCAGAGATAATTACACAAGGTTGTGTAAGTTCATTTATATGTTTGCTTTCGTCTACTGTTTTAATAAAATTTAATCCGGGAAAATCAAATGGATCTTCATCGGCCTCCATTACTTTTTTAATTCGTTTATTAAAATAAGATGGATAATTTTTAAGCACTGCGGTAGCTTCTCTACTTAAAGGACTATCTACATAGTAAGGTACTGCAGGCAGTCTGTTTTCCAGTGACAATTGATTTAAAACGTATAGCAGTTCTTGTGTTCGTCCAACACTAAATGCAGGAATGATGAGTTTACCTTTCTTTTCGAGGCAGGTATGTCTAATCCATTTTTCCATGGCGTCTATAGTGCCAAATACTTCATTATGAAGTTTATTTCCGTATGTGCTTTCTAATATAATGTAATCTGCCTGATCAAAAGTTGCCGGTGAGCTAAGAATAGCATCGTTATAACGTCCTACATCTCCACTAAAAGTAATTCGAGAGACTTTTCCATCTTCTTTAATTCGAAGATGAACTGCTGCACTTCCAATAATATGACCAGCATCGGTGAACTTAAGCGCTACACCCGGCTCTATTTCCTTCCATTCTTCATAAGAAATGGTTTCAAATAAATTTATTGCGTCTGCTGTATCTTGTAAATCATATAATGCCTCATAAGGTGGCAACCCTTGTTTGGCTCTGCGTTTATTGATAAAACGAGTATCATCTCTTTGTATAGCGGCCGAATCTTCGAGTAAAATTGCACCCAATTCTTTTGTTGCAGGAGTAGCAAAAATCTTACCTCTAAACCCGTTTTTATATAGTTTGGGAATTAATCCTGAGTGATCAATATGAGCGTGCGATAAAATTAAATAATCGATGGTAGCAGGTTCAAATCCAAATGATTCATTCAACATCAATGTTTCTTTGCCCATCCCTTGAAATAACCCACAATCCAATAATATTTTTTTGCCGTTCTTAAGAGACAACAAATGTTTAGAGCCGGTTACTGTTTGTGCTGCACCATGAAAAGTTATATTCATTTTAATTTCGCTTTAAAACTCCAGGTAACTAAAAATTCAGAAACCACCTCTCCCTGCTCATTGGTTCCCACCGACTTACATTGTATGGTTCTTGGTTCACCATCTATTAAACATTGTTCAACTGTTTCATCAATCAATGCTCCATCGTAACAGGTAAATAAAATTGTACCGGTGGCTTTTTTAATAAATTTACCTTCTATGTTTACCACCAACATACTCACACGTAACTGACGCTTATATGTTTGCGCAACTGCAAATAATCCGGTACTCATTTCTGCTGCCATTGCCTGTACAGCAAAATACATGGAATGAAATGGATTTTGATTGATCCATGTATGTTTAACCAAAATTATGGTTTCTGCGGTTGTAAATTTTTTTATTCGCAATCCTGCTACAAATGCAGCGGGCAATTTAACTAATTTAAATAGTGCAAAACGAACTGGGTTGGTAATACTTTTTTGAAAATAAGCAAAGTTTGGGTTCATTGTTACAACTTCATAGTGATTAAATAAGCCATCACTTTAAAGATAACAAAAAATCATTTACAATAATAATGCGGCTAATAAATAATCGGCTAATAAAATAAGTATACAGCTAACAACAACTGCTCTGGTGCTCGCTCTTCCTATTTCGAGTGCTCCTCCGGTTACATTATATCCAAAATAAGCAGAGATACTGCTAATGATAAAGGAGAAGGTATATGCTTTATATAAAGCAAAATTAATATTATACACATTGAGGTTTTGTCTAAGTCCAATGTCAAATACGTCTGTTGCTAAGATTCCGGCCATTTCGCCTGCTGTTCTTCCACCCCAAATTCCTAGAACTGCAGATATTACTATTAAACAAGGAATTACTACAAATGCCGCTAAAATTTTAGGCAATACTAGGTAGCTTTTTGTATTGATTCCCATGATTTCTAACGCATCTATTTGTTCGCTGATGCGCATATTACCCAACTCGCTGGCGATTTTACTACCTACTACGCCTGCCAATACAATGCTTAGAACTGTTGGAGACAATTCTAAAATCATACTGTCTCTTACAATTTGAGCGATTGTAGTTTGAGGTACTAATGGACTTACCAACTGATATGCAGTTTGAACGGTAGTAACCGCACCTAAAAACAAGGATATAATCACTACAATTGGCAGTGCACCAATACCTATTTCTACACATTGATGCATGAACTCTTTCCAATACATGCGCCAATTTTCGGGTTTAGTGAACATCCCTTTTAACATCAATAAATAAGTTCCAAAATGTGTAAGAAAACTAGACATGTATTTTATTAAAATTTAAAAGTAGTTACCAGAAATTTATTTTCTTTTTTTCCACCATTTACTTCGTTGCACTTCTTCTTTGGTGTCTATTCTACATTTCAGTTGCGCATCTACTACAGCTACCATCGCCATATTAATAATATTCCGAACAGTGCTACCTAATTGCAATACATGCACCGGTTTTTTTAATCCAAGTAAAATAGGCCCAATTGCATCTGCTCCTCCAATCTCCTTTAAAAGATTATATGTAACATTTCCAGAAGTTAAATTGGGGAACATCAACACATTCACATCTTCATCTACCAATTCACTAAATGGATAATTGTCTTTTAAAATTTCTTTGTTAAAAGCCAAACTACCTTGCATTTCACCATCTACTATCAATGATGGATTTCTTTGTTTTAATATTCTTGTTGCTTCTGCCACAAGCCTTGCTTCAGGAGAATCACTGCTTCCGAAATTACTGTAACTCAACATAGCAATTCTTGGAACTAAATTAAAATTGCGAACTTCCTTGGCCACCATCATCGTAATATCTGCCAACTCTTCTGCAGTAGGATTAAAGTTTACGGTTGTATCTGCTAAGAAAACAGGTCCTTTTTTGGTGAGTAATAAATACATCCCTGCTATTTTTTTGACTCCTTCATCTGTACCAATGATTTGCAATGCTGGTCTGATGGCTTCTGCATAATTTTTGGTCAATCCGGATAACATGGCATCTGCATCGCCTGTTTCCACCATCATACAACCAAAATGGTTGCGGTCTTTCATGATTTTTAAGCTCTCGTATTGATTAAATCCTTTACGATGGCGCTTTTTGAAGAATAGTTCACCATAAAATTCCCTTTTAGCTTCCATTTCGTCGCTACGAGGGTCTATGATTGGCAAGTCTGAAATGTCAATATTATTTTGCTCCGCTATTCGATTGATTTTTTCGGGGTCTCCCAATAAAATCGGATAAGCAATGCCATCATCATACACAATGCTGGCCGCTTTTAAGATTTTGAGGTTATCGGCTTCAGCAAATACCAATCGTTTAGGGTCTTTTTTGGCTTTGGTACCTATTACACGAATTAGTTGATTATCTAGTCCTAAACGTTTATTTAATTCAACTTTATAAGCATCCCAATTAGCAATACTTTTTTGCGCAACGCCACTATCCATAGCAGCTTTTGCTACTGCAGGTGCAATACTAGAAAGTAATCTGGGATCAAGCGGTTTAGGAATAATATACTCCGGCCCAAAACTCATATTAGTTTGGTTGTAAGCCATATTTACAATATCCGGAACAGGTGATTTGGCCAAATCTGCAATTGCTTTAACCGCGGCTAATTTCATCGGTTCATTAATTTGTGTTGCCCGAACATCTAATGCCCCTCTGAATATATAAGGAAAGCCTAGTACATTGTTTACCTGATTGGGATAGTCAGTTCTTCCGGTAGCCATAATCACATCCTTTCGAACTTTGGTTGCTTCTTCATAAGTAATTTCCGGATCCGGATTAGCCATCGCAAATACAATGGGGTTTTTTGCCATGCTTTTCACCATTTCGGGTGTTACCACATTGCCCACACTTAACCCTAAAAAACAATCAGCATCTTTCATCGCAGTCTCTAAAGTCCAATTGCTTTTTTTAACAGCAAACTTTGCTCGTATAGGACCAAGGTCTGTTCTACCCACATGCAGTACCCCATCTTTATCAAATACAATGAAATTTTCGTACTTGGCGCCTAACGCAACATACAATTGAATGCAAGCCATTGCAGCAGCGCCTGCCCCATTCACTACAAATCTAACTTTATCTATTTTTTTCTTTTGTAACTCCAACGCATTTAACATAGCCGCACTGCTGATGATGGCAGTACCATGCTGGTCGTCATGCATTACAGGAATTTTCATTTGCTCTTTCAGTTTTTCTTCGATATAAAAACATTCAGGAGCTTTAATATCTTCTAAATTAATCCCGCCAAAAGTGGGTTCTAGGGCTTTTACAATTTCAACAAACTTTACCGGATCTTTTTCATTGATTTCAATATCGAACACGTCAATGTCAGCAAATATTTTAAACAATACGGCTTTCCCCTCCATTACGGGCTTGCTGGCTTCTGCGCCAATATCACCTAGGCCTAATACCGCTGTACCATTACTAATTACACCAACTAAATTTCCTTTAGCAGTGTACTTATACACATCTTCCGGATTGTTTTTTATTTCCTTACAGGGTTCAGCAACACCCGGACTATACGCCAAAGACAGATCACGCTGTGTTTTAGCCTCTTTAGTAGGTATAACTTCTATCTTACCGGGACGACCGTTGGCATGATATTCAAGCGCTTGTTCCCTTCTTAAGTTTTTCTGTTTAGACATAGGACTGCAAATTACCACTTATTTTAAAACTGACCTTATTAGCTTATGGTTTGAAGCCAATTCTTTCTCTTTTATGCCAGGTGCTTATTGATACTTTTTCGTCCATCAAATTTTCAATAGCGTCATATATTAAATTAAGCTGTTCCCCATGATTTTCGGTAGTTTTTTTTACTGCTAAAAATTGTTCAACCAAATCTGCATATTGAATTTTCAGTTGTCGAATTGCTATAAATGCTCTCATTATTGCTATATTCATCATAATAGCCCTTTCAGAATTCAATACACTACTTAACATTGCTATTCCCTGCTCAGTAAATGCAAAACTTGAATACTTACTATGTTTTCCTCTACCTTCCTCTAAGGACGCAAATTGCGTCCTTAGAAATGCAGTTTCTTCCATACTAAGTTCAAACATAAAATCTTCCGGGAATCTTGCTCTATTTCGTCTCACAGCTTCTTTCAGCCGTTTAGTTTCTACCCCATACAGCACTGCTAAATCTTTATCTAACATTACTTTATGGGAGCGAATGGAATATATTTTTTCTTGAATATCAATTAAGTCCATACAATTATTTATATAAAATTATCCAACAATTGTATGCTATAATTCAGGAAATCAAAATACCGTTAAATATTGGAAAAAAAGGTATTTACCGCAAATTCACCCCTAAATAGGCCATCATTCCCACTCCTATCTCAATGGCATTTTCATCGATATCAAACTTAGGCGTATGCACCTGATGAACTATGCCTTTAGCTTCATTTCTAACCCCTAAACGGTAGAAGCATCCCGGAATAACTTGCGTATAATATCCAAAATCTTCCGCCCCCATACGTGTTTCAGTCTCCTCTACATGTTCTTTCCCCATATATTCGTCGGCAAGTTTCCATGCTGCATCTGTAAAAGCCGGATCATTGTCTACCGTAGGATACCCTACATCTATATGCAAATCTAATGCTGCACCCATACCTTCTACAAGCCCTTGTGCCTGTTTACGTATTAAATCATGTGCTTTATACCGCCATACTTCGTCCATTGCTCTAAATGTGCCCATTAGTTTTACTTCACTGGGTATCACATTGGTCGTATGTCCGCCTTGTATAGAACAAATGGACAATACAGAAGGTGAGGTTGGATTATTATTTCTGGAAATGATCTGTTGCAGACTAACTATTAAATGGGATGCAATCAATACCGTATCTGCAGTTAAATGAGGCGCAGCAGCATGCCCGCCTTTACTTCTGATGGTTATGTAAATTTCATCGGCACTGGCCATCACACGCCCTTTCTTAAAACTGAGTTGTCCAATGTTTAAACCGGGATGTACATGAAGTCCTACAATGCCCTGTGGTTTTGGATTTTCAAGTACGCCATCTTTAATCATATAACTGGCACCCCCGGGATTTTTTTCTTCACCCGGCTGAAAAATTAGTTTTATAGTACCCTCCCACTCATTTTTTAGCTCGTTCAAAATTTTTGCAGCGCCTAATAAAATAGTGGTATGCACATCATGACCACAAGCGTGCATGACCCCTTTGTTGAGCGACTGATACGGCACATCATTTTCTTCTACAATGGGAAGTGCATCCATGTCTGCACGTAATGCTAAAACCCGGCTATCCGGATTCTTCCCTTTAATGATGCCCAACACGCCTGTAGTTGCTTTACTTTCGAAGGGTATGCCTAATTCTGTAAGTTTAGTTTTAACGAATTCCGCAGTTTTAAACTCCTGGTAACTCAATTCCGGATTAGCGTGCAAATACCTTCTAACATGAATTAATTCAGGGGCGTATTGCTTAGCTAATTGTTTGATTATTTCGGTTAACATGAAATCTTATTTGAATCAGAAAATATCATCGTCTTTGGGCGTATATTCAATGGCATCTTCCACAATATAAACACCCTGAGGAAAATATCGAATCAACTGCATTCTAAACCTTTCTGCATCATTTCGTTTTAAGAAGTTACCCATTCTAACTTTAAAATTAGGCGACTGAAAAAGCATGTAAATTTTTTGGTCAGGATACTTATTCATCATGTCGGTTTTCATTTGCTGAGCTGCATCCCGGCTAGCAGTACTGATCAATTGGATTCTGAACCCTTTGTAAAGACCTGCGCTCGTCATCATTGATGTACGTTTGTTAATATAGGCTTGCTTAACGGAAAGCACCTCTAAACGTGCATCTTTTATTACGATCACAGAATCATTCGCCAATATTTCAGATCCTGTTACATTAAAAAAAAGCAAAAGGAACCCTACTAAAAATGTTGTCCGGTTCATATTATGATAAATATATTTCTTCAAAGGTAAGATAGCTATTGTGTTGACACTGTTATCTTGGCGTTAATAACCTCTAGCTTTAGCATCGGGAGCACCTGTTACAATAGCCACGCCGGCACTGCAACCTAAGCGGGTTGCGCCTGCATCTACTAGTGCCTTTGCAAATGCATAATCTCGAATACCGCCAGAAGCCTTAATCTGAACATTAGCCGGCAAATGTTTTTTAAACAATTCAACCGCTTCTATGGTTGCACCTTTTTCGGCATAACCGGTAGATGTTTTTAAATAATCGATCCCAGCCACCCCATATAATTCACAACATTTTATGATTTCCTCATCAGTTAAAATGCCACTTTCAATAATTACTTTTATCACTTTCCCTTTACTGTGAATAACCGGTAAAATGTGATTGAGTTCATTGGCCAGATATTGCCAGTCGTTGTTTTTAATTGCGCTGATATTGGCCACTACATCTAACTCATCTGCACCATCTACCATCGCCAAAATAATTTCAGCCAGTTTGGCTTCAACAGCAGCATATCCAAAAGGGAAGCCAATTACAGTAGCTACTTTCACAGGGGAACCTTCTACAAGAGCTTTGGCTGTTTTTACAAAATTAGGCGGCACGCACACGGCTGCAAATTGATATTGCATGGCTTCATTACACAACTTCTCTATATCTGCTACAAGTGTAGTAGGTTTTAAGATGGTGTGGTCGATGGTTGCGTTTAGTTTATCCATTATCAATTATCAATTACCAATTATCAATTACCAATTATCAATTATCAATTATCAATTACCAATTATCAATTCCCCCCCGCTCCGTGGCAAGCTTTATACTTTTTACCACTTCCACAAGGACAAGGATCGTTTCTTCCTATTTTAGGCCCAACTTTAACCGGCTCCTGTTTGGTTTGACTTGGATCATAATAATCATTTTCATTTGCGCCATATTCTTGTCCGGCTGCTTCAATCTGATCCTTATTGGCACTCATTTTACTCATGTCTGTTTTCTGCTGACGTCCCTCTTTCAATTCATCTCCCTCTTCCAAAGGAATTGCAGCATGGCATAAAAACTGAACAATGTCTCTATTGATTTCTTCATCCATTCTTCTAAACAAATCAAATGCTTCCATCTTGTATATTACCAATGGATCTTTCTGTTCGTAAGTAGCCGTTTGAACGCTTTGTTTTAAGTCGTCCATAGAACGCAAGTGCTCTTTCCAAGCATCATCAATAAATCCAAGTGTAATAGATCTTTCCAATGAATTTACCAGTTCTCCGCCCTTCGTTTGTAATGTCTTTTCCATATTAGCCAATACCTGCATTTGTCTTTTCCCATCAGTGAAAGGAACAATTACATTGTTGATATTGGAGCCTTGTTGTAATTTAATATTTTTGAATACAGGGAGTGATTTAGCCATCATGTCCTGTTTCTTCATTTCATATTTAGTGATGGCTTGCGTATATAGTTTTTCGGCTAATTGATTTTCAGCCAGCTTACTGAATTCTTCAGCAGTAATAGTAGTATCAATACCAAAATTAACGATAGCAGCTAACCTGAATCCTTCCTGATCATTATCTTCTTTGTATGCAGTTACCAATCCTTCTGCAACTGCGTACATGGCATTATCTAAATCCATCGCTAAGCGTTCTCCAAATAATGCATGGCTTCTTTTGGTATAGATTACTGTACGTTGTTTATTCATTACATCATCATACTCCAACAAACGCTTTCTGATACCAAAGTTATTTTCTTCTACTTTGCGCTGTGCGCGTTCAATAGATTTAGTGATCATACTGTGCTGAATAACTTCTCCTTCTTTGTAACCGGCAAAGTCCATTACTTTGGCAATACGCTCACTTCCAAACATACGCATCAAATCATCTTCGAGCGACACAAAGAATAAAGAAGAACCCGGATCACCTTGTCGGCCGGCACGTCCACGTAACTGACGATCTACACGACGCGACTCATGACGTTCTGTACCTAAAATTGCCAAACCGCCTGCTTCCTTCACACCTGGCCCTAATTTAATATCGGTACCACGTCCCGCCATATTGGTGGCAATGGTTACTGCACCGGCCAAACCAGCTTCTGCAACAATTTGTGCTTCTCGAGCATGCTGTTTTGCATTCAATACATTATGCGGAATTTGTTTCTGACGAAGCATTCTACTCAACAATTCACTCACTTCTACCGAAGTAGTACCCACCAATACCGGGCGACCAGCTTCGCGCATTTTTACAATTTCGTCGATGACTGCGCCAAATTTTTCGCGCTTGGTTTTAAATACTAAATCCTGGTCATCAATTCTAATTGCTATTACATTCGTAGGAATACTAACCACATCTAACTTGTAAATATCCCACAACTCTGCTGCTTCTGTTTCGGCGGTACCGGTCATACCGGCCAACTTATGGTACATCCTAAAATAATTCTGTAGGGTAACAGTTGCATAAGTTTGTGAGGCAGCTTCAATCTTTACATTTTCCTTAGCCTCAATTGCCTGGTGTAATCCATCGGAATAACGACGGCCATCTAGAATACGACCGGTTTGTTCGTCCACAATCTTTACAGCCCCATCTAATACCACATATTCAACATCTTTATCAAAAAGCGTGTAGGCTTTTAGCAACTGTTGAACGGTGTGAATTCTATCTGCTTTAACCGAATATTCTGTAATGATTGCTTCTTTTCTATGCAGCTTGTCATCGGCAGATAATGCAGCGTCATTGTCAACAGCTGCAAGCGAAAGACTGATATCAGGCAATACAAAGAAATTAGGATCTTCACCCGAACGAGTAATCAATTGAATACCCTTATCGGTTAATTCAACTGAATTATTTTTTTCATCGATATAGAAAAACAACTCTGCATCTGCTTTAGGCATTTCACGTTGTTGATCTGCCAGATAATAGTTTTCGGATTTCTGCAATTTCACACGCATACCGGGTTCACTCAAGTACTTGATTAATGCACTATTTTTGGGTAACCCTCTATGCGCTCTGAATAAAGCCAATCCACCCTCTTTAGGATCATCATTTCCTTCGGCAATTTTTTTCTTAGCTTCAGTTAAAAATTGTTGAGTAGCTTTCTTTTGAGACTCCACCAACTTTTCTATTCTTGGTTTTAGCTCAAAAAATTGTTGCTCGCCTGTTTGATGACCAATAGGTCCGGAAATGATTAATGGCGTTCTGGCATCATCAATCAACACAGAATCCACCTCATCTACCATAGCAAAATGGTGTTTACGTTGAACCATTTCTTCCGGATTGTGCACCATGTTATCTCTCAAATAATCAAAACCAAATTCGTTATTGGTACCGTAAGTGATATCGGCCAAATATGCTTTTCTTCTAGATTCGCTATTGGGTTCGTGTTTATCGATGCAGTCTACCGTAAGCCCTAACCATTCAAAAATGGTTCCGTTCCACTCGCTATCTCTTTTGGCCAGATAGTCATTTACGGTTACAATATGAACCCCTTCTCCGGCTAATGCATTTAGATAGGCAGGCAAAGTAGA
>CANHJH010000082.1 GCA_947460365.1 Sphingobacteriia bacterium
TAAAAAACTAAATCAACAACATGTAGAGTTGGTTTTTGATGGGCTAGATACCTATGCAAAGGTTTTCTTAAATGGAAAACTGATTTTATCTGCAGACAATATGTTTCGTAAATGGCGGGTAAATGTAAAATCTATTGTAAAACAAAACAATGAATTGGTCATTCAATTCGAGTCCGCTAAAAAGAAAGTAGATTCACTGGCAGCAGCTAAAATGCCCTTGGTAGTACCTGATAACCCCAGGACCTATGCACGTAAAGCACAATATCATTTTGGCTGGGATTGGGGCCCAATTTATATTACTGCCGGAATCTGGAAAACAATTAGCTTGGAAACATATAACCAACCTGCCGTAGAAGCAAAATACGTTGCACCTCGTAAAGTAGAATTGGTGCAGGATGCAGATAAAGATGGTAAAACTTTTTATTTTAAAATAGATGGGAAGCCCGTTTACATGAAGGGTGCCAATTACATTCCGTCAGATATGTTTACCCCACGTTTAACCAAAGCCGATTATAGAAAAGTGCTAACAGCTGCTAAAGAGGCCAACATGAATATGCTGCGTGTGTGGGGTGGAGGTATTTATGAAGATGATGCATTTTATGATTTGTGTGATGAAATGGGCATCATGATCTGGCAAGATTTTATGTTTGCTGGCGCGATGGTTCCACCGGATGATGAACATTTTATGGATAATGTAAAAGAAGAAATTAAATATCAAATTAAAAGATTACGTCATCACCCTAGTATCGTTATGTGGTGCGGAAATAATGAAATTGACGAAGGATGGCACAATTGGGGATGGCAAACACAATTTAATATGCATGGTGCAGATTCTGCTAAAATATGGCATGCCTATACCAGACTTTTTAGAGACAGTATTGCAAAATGGGTAAACGAGTTCGATGGGAGCAGACCATACGTAAGTACTTCTCCATTAAATGGTTGGGGACGTGCTAAAAGCTTTGTTGAAGGCGACAGTCACTATTGGGGTGTTTGGTGGGGATTGGAAGACATAGAAATGTTCGAGAAAAAAACAGGACGTTTTGTAAGTGAGTATGGCATGCAGGCAATGCCCAATTATAGTACAGTAACATCATTCACCTTACCCGAAGATCGTTTCCAAAATACAGAAGTAATTAATGCACATCAAAAAGCAGGGAATGGTTTCGGTAAATTACTGAGCTATTTACACAGATACTTTTTAGACTCCAATGCGGTAAAAAAATTATCACTGAAAGACTATACTTACCTCACACAGTGTTTACAATATTATGCTTTTAAAAATAGTATTGCAATACATAGAAGTAAAGCCCCCTATAATATGGGCACTTTATTGTGGCAATTAAATGATTGCTGGCCTGTTGCTAGTTGGAGCATAACAGATTATAGCCGACAGCCCAAAGCTGCGTGGTACGCGGTTAAAGAAGCGTATAGAGATGACGTGAAACCACAAAAAGATCTGCTAAGACCCATTCAACTTAATTTGCAAAAACCAACTTTTACGGTAAAATATGAAGGATCCAATAAGTTCAGTATCACTTCTGATGTAAATGCGAGCTATGTTTACCTCAGTAGCGAAAAGGAGTTTTTAAATTTATCCGACAATTATTTCGATTTACCAGCCGGCAAGAAAAAGATGATTACTATTAACAACAAAAATTTCAATAATTCACAATTGAATAAAATTGAAATTAAATCGATGTATGAAGTTGTAAAAAATCCTTAATTCGGTGAATTTTATTCAGTATAGATTAAAATATAATAAAATGAAAATGTTAATTAATTTACGCTAACATATGCAATCACTATATAAAACCATTTGCTTATTATTGGTGTCCATAATATTTGTAGGGAGCACATCCAATGCACAACAGTTTACTATTGGCACTTATAACATTCGTTATGCCAATCAGAGTGATTCTGTAAATGGTAATGGTTGGGGTGAGAGAAGCCGGATGATTATTAACATGATTCAGTTTCATGGCTTCGATATTTTTGGCACACAAGAAGGATTACATCATCAGTTAGCAACCCTGAAAGCGCATCTACCCGGGTATCAGTATATTGGTGTAGGTAGAGATGATGGCAAACATGCAGGTGAGCATTCTGCAATTTTCTACCAAACCAATAAATTTGAATTACTGGAAAGTGGAGATTTTTGGTTGTCTACAATAACAGATCGGCCGAATAAAGGATGGGATGCTGCATTGCCACGTATTTGTACCTGGGGCAAGTTTAAAGAGAAGAGTACCCAGTTCGAATTTTATATGTTTAATCTTCACATGGATCATATTGGCGTGCAAGCAAGGGCAGAAAGTGCTAAATTAATATTACAGAAAATAAAAAGCTTCCCGAAAGATAAGCCCGTCATTTTAACTGGAGATTTTAATGTAGATCAATACAATGAAAGTTATACGTTGCTCAATACTTCCGGCTTGCTGAAAGATGCATTCGATTTGTCGCCCATAAAGCTTGCTACAGTTGGTACTTTTAATAATTTTAGTGCGAATAAGTATGATGATAAGCGGATAGACCACATCTTTTTAAGTAAAGCCTTTAACGTACAACGTTATGGGGTATTAACCGACACCTATCGTTCTGCACAATTAGAAAACGCTGCTACCACAATGAACAATGGATACCAGGCTCGTGTACCCTCCGACCATTTTCCGGTATTAATTGGGGTAAGTCATACAATTAAATAACGATCAGTAAACGCATCAGAAAAAAATACAAACTACTTAACCTACCATATTACCTAAGTACAAAAATCGATCAATACCTCCATTGGTTTAAAAATTTGATACAGCAATAAATGGCATCAGTTCCAGTACTTTGCAAAAATCTCGCTCATCACCGGATACTTATCATCATCATCACCGGCTAATCTTTTTTGTTTGAGTAATTCTAGTTTTAATGCTTGAATTATTTTTTGGTAGGACTTATCTTTTATACTGTTGTGTAACTCCATGGGGTCTTTTTGTAAATCATAAAATTCCCAGGCAGGGGTGTTTGTATTAGCCGATGCCTCTTTCATTCCTAATGGCTGACCATAAATAAAAATCAGTTTGTATTGATGTGTTCTGATGCCAAAATGCGCGGGTCTGTCGGGGTGATGTTCCCAGTATCTGTAGTAGATTGACTTTCTCCAATCTGCAATAGTATTTCCCTTTAATGCTTCTCTGAAGCTTTTTCCCTGCACATAGTTAGGTTGGGTAATACCCGCATAGTCTAACAATAAAGCCGGCATGTCAATATTCAATACCAAATTATTAATGCGTTGGTTGGCTTTAATTTCTTTAGGGTAACGGATAACAAATGGCATTCTGGCCGATTCTTCGTACATCATTCTTTTATCAAAAAATCCGTGTTCTCCTAAAAAATATCCTTGATCTGAAGTATAAACAATAATGGTATTTTCAGAAAGGCCTGCTGTTTTTAAATACTGCATCAGTCTGCCAATATTTTCATCTATTGCAGCTGCACATCTTAAGTAGTCTTTCACCATTTTTTGATAGATCTTTTTTCTTGCTGCAATACTGTCGAGACCTTCAATAGAAAAAGGCATACCGGGATAGGTAGTCCACCATTTAGTTGGATTTTTTTGAAAATTTTCCCAACGTTTTTCCAATTGCTCTAAATGTTGCCCATTAAAAGATCTTCCACCAATACCTTTTCCAAAATCTAATAATGAAACCGGCTCTGGAATCTCAATATCATTATATAAATCTTTTAACCTGTCGGGATATTCAAATGGCTCATGAGTTGCTTTGTAATGCAGCATGAGGAAAAATGGTTTTTCTTGATGTTTACTTTTGAGCCAATCAATAGAGTAATCGGTTACTACATCGGTATTATAACCCGGATATTTTTTTCCGGCAACAATGCCATCATCCTTCCAATTATCTGCAGTTTTAAAAACAGGATCAAAATACACACCTTGATCTGGCATAACCATAAAATGATCAAAACCGGTAGGTCGTTTTTTTAAATGCCATTTACCAATTAAAGCGGTTTGGTAACCATTTTGCTGAAATTCTTTAGCAATGTTGGCGCTATCGGGATGGAGTGCATCACCAAGCGTATATACGCCATTTCTATGACTGTATTGCCCGGTCATTAAAGTGGCTCTGCTAGGTACACAAATAGAGTTGGTGCAAAACGCATTGTTTAATACAGTACCTTCTTTAGCCAATTGTTGAATATTGCTGGTTTTTACATAGTCTTTTAAAATACCCCCATATATACCCCACGATTGTGAAGTATGATCATCCGACATAATGAAAATGATATTAGGTCTTTTTGAAGCTGCTTGATTAACTGTTTGAGCATAAACAGTAGCAACAGAAAAAAGTAAAACCCACAGAGAAAATACATATTTATGCATATATAAACTAAATTGCTGTGATGATTAAATATTGGAATACTATTAAAAGCGATAAGCTGTAAGATAAAGAAAAAAAGAAATAAAAAATAGTAAGACAAGCGCTAAAATATGATCATACTCATTGCAGTGTCAATAACATTTCCCAATCAATCAAAAAATACCATTCACTGCTTAAATAAGTAGATCATTCATCCTGCCAGCTAACATATAGACCTATCTTTGTAATATATTATGAGCCACAAACAAAGTATGCATCACACTAGAAAGTTAAATCCGGCGTATAATAGATTACTATTAAAAAAATTATGCACATGAAATAGCCATAAGCAAGGTTTGCATACCAACCGCAATGTTTATTAGGCTATTCCATGTGACCATTAAAAAACAGTAAAAATAAGCACATGAAAATATTTATAGTCTTAGTTGGAATTTGTTGTTGCATAACCAATGTAGTAAATGCACAACAACCATTCAATATTTTAGTAGTATACGATAGTAAAACAGAACATACTAAATCAATGGCAGAATATATTCGAATTGGGGCCACTTCCGTTACAGGCGTAAAGGTACGCGTACAAAATATAAAAGAAACAAGCCATCAGGATTTAGCTAAGGCGAATGCCATTATTTTAGGCACACCGGTTCATAATGCCAATGCCTCATCAGATATGTTGGCATTTATTGAAAATTGGCCATTTGAAAATAATATCTTAAAAAACAAATTAGGTGCTGTGTTTGTAACGGCTGGCGGAATATCCGCAGGGGAAGAATTGGTTCAATCCAATCTTATACATGCCATGTTGATTTTTGGTATGGTAATTATAGGAGGAGAGGAATGGACTTCAGCATTTGGCGCATCTGCTATTACGGATGAGCCACCATTTAAAACAGCTGATAAAAATGTGTTACAGCCCTTTCAGCTAAAAGCCATTGCATTAGGCAAAAGAGTTGCAGACGCAACTATCAGATGGAATAAAGTCAATTAATACAATAGTAAGTAAAACCTTTACTTGTAAACTTCTTACTAAGTACTTTTCAGGTTAACTGATCAGCAGCGATATTCATATTTGAAAGATATGGCATGGAGTTATTTCATGTAATAGGGTATAATAAGCCCTAGGATGGCAGTTTTAATGGGAAACCACTACTTTTAACACTACTTTCTTTTCGGGTTTTAATCATTGCACATTTCATAATTGTTTACCTTTGAAATAGAATCTTTATCCAAAAAACCGAATTATTCATGAAGTGGCTAAGTGCGATTATGTTGATATTATTTGCGCACTATTATGTAACCGCACAAAATAAACAACCATTTAAAGTTCGAGCAACACAGCCCATCCCTAATATAAAAATAAAATCACCCCTATTTAATCGTGCCGAATTAGCTGAAAAAATTAAAAGATCAAACTTGTTTAATATTAAACTCAGGCCAGCTGAAAACGATTTTAATAATAGACTTAATGATTCTTTGTTTGTAATAAAAAGAATCAATAGCAATACTGCTCCAATATTCATATCGTCGCATGCATCATCTTCAAAAAAAATAATGAGCAGTTCAAAAAATAAAAAATCTTTTGATACTACTGTTGCAGCAAAACAATTCCTACTAAAAATAAGCAGTTTATTAGGCTGGAAAAATACGCAACCCCCCTTCCGGATAAGAAATACCACCACGGATGCGTTAGGAAAAACACACATTAAATTAGATCAAATTCAAGATGGCTATAAAGTGTATGGAGCACAGGTAGCGATACATTTGAATGAACTTGGAGAGGGAAATATTTTTAGTGGAAATTATGCGGATGCCACAAAAACGTTCAAAAAAAACATGGCTATAACTAAAAACACCGCGCTGAAAACAGTAATTAAAGACATTGAAACCCAATCCACTATTATTCAATTTTCAAATGAAACAGCAAACTTAATTAACTACCACGAACCAGTTATTGATACCGTATATTATCCATCTAAAATAACTAATGAATACCTATTAGCATATAAAATCACCATCCGAGCAAACTATATAGACCATTATGAGTATTTATTAGACGCAGTAACCGGAACAATAATTAAACGTATTAATAAAGCCTGTACGTTATATGGTCCGGCATCTACCAATGCTGTTGATTTAAATGGCCAAGCAGTTCCGGTTAATTCATATTCCACCAATGGTAAATACTATTTATGGGACGTTACCAAACCCATGTTTAGAAATACCACCAACGGCGTAATAAGAACATGGGATGGTTTAGGCACCAATGAAAATAATTTATCGTACAGCGAAATAACTTCTACTGATAATACTTGGTTGGACCAGAGAGCCGTATCTGCTCATTTTAATGCCGGCAAAGTATACGACTATTTTTACAACGCCCATAGCAGAAACTCAATAGATAATAATGGGAAAAACTTGATTTCTTTCATTAACATCAAAGATGTAGACAACACGGAATTGGATAATGCATATTATTCATATCCATTTATGCTTTATGGAAATGGCAAAAAACACTTTAAGCCATTAGCAGGTTCATTAGATGTAGCGGCACATGAAATAACTCATGCTGTTACTGATTTTTCTGCACAGTTAGTGTATGAGTTTCAATCGGGGGCACTTAGTGAGTCTTTCTCCGATATTTTTGGTGCGATGGTTGATTCTTCTAACTGGTTAATAGGAGAACAAATTGTAAAGCCTGCTTATTTTCCATCCGGGGCTTTGCGATCATTAGAAGATCCACATAATGGCGGAGGAAACAACTGGCAGCCTAAGCACATGAACGAATATGTTTTCCTTTCGCAGAATCAGGATAATGGCGGCGTACATGCTAATAGTGGAATTACCAATCATGCATTTTATTTATTGGCTAACGCCATTGGACGAAAAAATGCAGCTAATATATTTTACAGGGCTTTAACTACTTACTTAACCAGCTACGCTCAATTTATAGATCTTCGTTTAGCTGCGGTACAATCTGCAGAAGATTTATTTGACTCAACTCAAAAAATTAATATAATCAATCAAGTAAAACTTGCTTTTGATCAAGTAGGGATTGTTGATGTTGTAACAGAATATGTGGAGTCATATATACCGATTAATCCGGGTACTGAAGCACTTATATTTAATGGGTTAAGCTCCAATTGGGGAATCTATTCCAATGATCTTAATAACAATAATACTAAAGTAATTGCACAAAAAGCCAATACCAAACCTACTTTAACCGATGACGGACAATGGATGTTTTTTGTTGGATCTGATTACAGGATATATGCTGCAAATCCGGGATTGAATTTTACCCAAACAGTCACAAACGTTCAAACAGATCCTATATGGCATAGTGTAGCTATTTCAAAAGATGGTAAAAGACTTGCTGCAACTACGTTGAGTGCAGATACGTCAATTTATGTATTTGATCTTTCAAAAACACCGAATACGTATAAAAAATTCATTGTTCATAACCCAACCAACGCTCATGGTGTTAGTGCAACATTCCCTTTGTATGCAGATATAATGGAATGGGATTATAATGGTGAATATTTATACTATGACGCATTAAATACAACAGGCAGTTTTGATTTTTGGGACATTAGTAAAATCAAAGTATGGGACAATCAACTATCAACTTTTACAAGTGCTCCTGCTGTTTCTAAATTAGTTCAGCTAAACGTGAATAGTGGTGAAAATACAGGAAATCCTTCCTTGACAAAAAATTCTCCTTATACAATTGCTTTTGATTATTTTAAAGCATACAGTGGGGAATATTTCATATTTGGTTATGATATGTTGCATAACCAATTAGATACCATTATCAGAAACAACACAGTTGGCTTTCCCAGTTATAATAAATATGATACCAAGTTAGCTTATCAAACCGATATGACCGGTTATGAAGATTATGCAGTAAATACGGTTAACCTTAATGCCGATAAAATTTCGGCAGCAAGTGTTGGATTAAAAGCAATTCAAAATGCTAAATGGCCTATTTATTTTGCTAATGGCGTAAGAGCTTTTTATACACCGCCTACACCCTTAATTACCGCTTCCGGTTCAATTGAGTTTTGTGATGGAGATTCTGTAATACTGCAGTCAAGTGCTGCTTTGGGTAATAAGTGGTATATTAATGGTGTATTAAGTAATTCAGATACAGGCACTTATTTAATAGTAAAAACTGCCGGAAATTATGCGCTAAAAACAGTTATAAACGGGATTTCCAGTTTCTTCAGTGATACCATTCATGTGCTGGTAAATAATACACCTCCCAAACCTGTTTCATTATACACAGACACAATTAAATATTGTTTAAATGAAACCGCTGCTGTATTAAATATTACGCCACTAATAGGATGCCAAATTTTATGGTACGATACTGTGAGCGTAGGTGGGATTGGCGCATCATCTGCAATTTTACCCAGAACAGATAGCGCCGGTGTTTTTAATTATTATGTAAGTCAAATAAACAGTAAAGGGTGTGAAAGTAAACGAACCAGTATTACTGTACAAGTTTCCACTTTTCCTAAAAA
Organism: Sphingobacteriia bacterium; assembly: GCA_947460365.1. GTDB lineage: Bacteria > Bacteroidota > Bacteroidia > Chitinophagales > Chitinophagaceae > Sediminibacterium. Next base: position 8,906 of record CANHJH010000082.1, read on the forward strand.
ACCTATTGTACATAACGATACAATCTGTATTGGCAATACTGCAACACTTTGGGTAGATAGTACATCTGGCATTACCTATAAATGGTATGATGCTATTAGTGGAGGGGCATTGTTGCATACAGGTGGTAAATTTGATACTACACTATTAACCTTAGATACAATTAAAATATTTGTATCATCTGCTAGAAATGGTTGTGAAAATAATAGCAGATCACTTGTAATGTCAATAGTTAATAGTATACCCAACCCTCCTATAGTACATGGTGATACCGTATGCAAAGGTGTTGCATCTATGATGTGGGTAGATAGTTCACAAGGGTTTATTTACAAATGGTACAATCAGTTAAACAATGGCGAATTATTATATACTGGTAGCAAGATCGATACTTTACTACTAAATACAGATTCATTTAAAGTATTTGTATCAGCAAATCAATCAGGTTGTGAAAGCAGTAGAACAATGGGAAAGGCTATTGTAAATCCTATTCCCAATTCACCGTTGATTCATGCTGACACGGTGTGCAAAGGAAGTACAACAAATATTTGGATAGATAGTCTAATTGGTACAACTTATAAATGGCATGCTTCAAATGGAAATGTTTCATTATTACATGAGGGTAATCATTTAGTTACTATTTTACCAACATTAGATACGTTGTTTCTAAGTATTTCTGCGGTTAAAAAGGGATGCGAGAGTAGCAGTACGATAAAAAAGATTTTTGTTAATGCCATACCTGTTGCTCCTATTGTTCAAACAGATACCATAAAGTATTGTAGGTTAACTGATGCAATATCACTTAACGCAACCCCAACAATGCCAAACAGTCTTCATTGGTATGATACCTTATCGGTAGGTGGCTCATCTACAACCAAAGCAACAATCCCGAGAACCGATAGGATTGGAATCTTTAATTATTATGTTAGTCAGGTTACCCGTTCCGGTTGTGAAAGTAATCGATCTGTAATTGTTATAGAGATTAAAGATCAGTTACCCCAGCCACAATTATTAAATGGCGATACTATACAATACTGCTTGAATGCCGCTCCTCGACCATTAAGTTTAAGTGTAGTAAATAATAATAATAATACTTTATTTTGGTACGATACAATTGGTATCAAAAGCAAAGCTTTAACTGAACTTGTTTTGCCAAATGTAAGTAAAACGGGCATTATGAATTATTATGTAAGTCAGTTAAATGAAAGGTATTGTGAGAGTGACAGAAAGCAAATTACCGTAAAAGTTAATCCCAAACCAGCACCCCCTTTAGTACAATTGTTTAATTTTTGTGCAGATGAACAAACACATGTATTAACCATCAACCCCATACAAAATCAGGTAAGTATTTGGTTTGGTACTGATACTTTGACAAATACAACTTCACCAAATCCACCTGAAGTATTGGCCAATAAGCCAGGAGTTTTTAAATATTATGTAAGGCAATATAATTTACTAACCGGGTGTATGAGCAATACATCTGCTGTTAATGTAAACATTTGGGCAATTCCCGAAATGCCGTTCATCAAGCAAGATGCTGCTGGTAAATTAGTTTCCTCTATACCAATTGGTAATAAATGGTATACAGACAGTATGATACTTTCCGATACCGGCGCTGTAATCAAACCAACGAAATCAGGCTACTACACTGTTAGGGCTTCAGCAAATGGCTGCAATAGTGTAATGAGTAAAAAATATTATTATCAGTTAGAACAGTTAAATGATTTAGCACCTAATGAATATTTTAACTTATTTCCTAACCCTTTCAATACATCATTTAAGATTAA
>CANHJH010000083.1 GCA_947460365.1 Sphingobacteriia bacterium
AACATCCTGCGATCACTCCTGATGGACGGTTCCTCTTTTTTACTTCCAATAAAAAGGAAACAGGTATTGGTGGATTTGATTTATACAGATCTGAATCTACCGGGAATGACGGTGATTGGAAATATCCGGTAAATCTGGGTACTGTTGTAAATACCAATGGCAATGAAATGTTCCCGTATGTTGACGCTAAAGGATATTTGTTTTTTGCATCTGATAGATTACCGGGCTTAGGAGGATTAGATTTATTTAGAGTTAAACTGATGAATGGCTTGCCTGCAGGTAAACCCGAAAATTTAGGCGCACCCATGAATTCTACATCAGATGATTTTGGAATTACTTTTAGTACTGATGGCAACTCGGGTTTTTTTAGCTCAAACAGACGTAATGAAAACGATGATATTTATCAGTTTACTATCAATATTAAAGATGCTAAATCTAAATATATAGGCGGTATTGTATACGACAATAAAACCAAGTTGCGTATTTTTAATGCTACAATAGACTTTAAATTCAATAACCAAGACCTGAATTTTTCAATTAATTCTGATTCTGCAGGAGCTTTTAATAGCTTGTTAGATGATGAAATTACCCAGGTGAAAGTGAATGCATATAAAGAAGGATACGACGAATTTGTGGCCAATGTAATAACCGACAGCGTTGAAGGAAATTCTTTGATCATTTATCTTAAGCCTAAAATCGATAGTAGTTTACTCGTAAAAAATGGTAATCAGTACGATGATTTAAATAAAGGGAATAATAAAGAATTTACTTTTGATAATGGAAATAAAATAAACGAAAAGGAATTAAAGTATCAGGTATTTTATGGGTTTAATGAATCTAAGGTACTCGGCAATTTAAATCTAAATAACTTAGATAAAGCAGCGCGCGAATTAGAAGAAAACCCTAATAATGTTATTATAGTCGCTTCATTTACCGATTGTGTTGGATCTAATGAATACAATATTCGTCTTTCTGCCAAACGTTCGGAGACCGTTAAGGAATATTTGTTGTCTCGAGGCATTTCTGCTAATCGAATAAAAGTGTACAATTATGGGGAGCAATATTTAATAGAACAATGTAAGGGCAACGGCAAGAATAAAATAGCTCAGGCCATAAATCGTAGATCTGATATTTATATTTCCTCTGCTGATAATATGAAAGATAACTTTGATCCTATTAAAAATAAATTCAAAAAAAGTGTCGATACTGTTGATACTTCGGAAGATTTTATTATAGAAAAAACATACAATGACGAACAAACACCTGTATTCTCCCTAAAGAGCTTTAAAGCAATGAGTGACACTTTGTTACAAGTGATTTATTTCAATCAAAATAAACTAGATATTGATAATTCATTTGAGGAATTGTTTAATTTGAAGGAGTTTTTAAGGATGAATAAAGAATTTAAAATATCGTTAAACGGGCATGCCGATTTAACGGAGTTAGAGGCAGAATACCAATTGTCTAGAAGAAGAACGGAGGTTATTAAAAATTACTTTGCGAGCTATTTTATTAATCAGGATAGAATATTTATAGCGAATTTTGGTAAAAAGAAACCTGCTATCAACTCTTTGATCGACAAGAATCTATCTTGGAAAAATAGAAGGGTTGAAATAAAAATATTCAGATAACAAACTGCTAATTCAAAATAAAAAAAGGGGTCCATCAATTATCGGACTCCTTTTTTTCATTCAAAAACCAGCTACTTTACATTACATTTTAATTAGTTGCATCGACTTAGCAGTATTGCCTAATTCAACTACCAAAGTATACGTACCTCTAGAAAATCCTGCACCGAAATTGTAGTACGTGTATGATGGCCCCCTTGTTGCATAAACCAATAACCCATTTGCATCAAATACTTTAATTTTCAGGTTTCCACTTAATCCCTGATAGTTGTTGATGGTTAAAGTAAAATAGGTATTGGATGGATTTGGATATACATTGATATAAAAGTCTTTTCGTTGAGTAGGCGCCACCACGGTTACCGAATTTGTTTTTAAACAGCCATTCGCATCTTTCGCTGTTATTGAATAGGTTCCTGCGTAAATATTATAAAATGTGCCGGACGATTGAAATAATCCTGTATTTAATTGATAACTGTATGGTACAGTACCGCCCGATGCTGTAGCAGTAATTCTGGTAGTATCTGAATTGGTAGGATACGGACTCACTGTTAAATTTAAATTTAGTAAACCAGGCTGGGTTATAGTAACATATACCGTATCTTTTTTACCTGATGCATCTGTAACTATATACCTATAATTACCTGCTGTTACGGTAAAGGCTCCCGTTCCTGAATAAGGGCTAGCACCACCTGCTGCCGCAATTGTTATAATAGTGTTGCCACCAAAACATTTGATGGAATCTTTTACCGTTACACTGGCTTTTAATTTAAGTGGAGCTACCGGAATGCTAACCAATGATGTTGCGGTACATCCATTAACATCTTTAACTGTAATGGTATAATTCCCTGCGCTTAATCCATAAAAAATATCATTTGTTTGAATAGTTCCTGTGTTTAATTGGTAAGTATAGGGTAGTTTTCCTCCCAATACAGTTGTTTGAATGCTTGTGGTATCTGTATTGGCACTGTATGGATTTACCATTGTTGTTACATTTAACAATGCTGGTTGTAGTACAGTAATGTTTACCGTATCTTTCAATCCTTTGCTGTCTGTTACAATATACTGGTATGTTCCTGCTGTTACAGATAATATCCCCACGCCTGTATATGGCGCTGTTCCTCCAGTTGCTGTTATCGATACATTGGCAGTTCCACCAAAACATTTTACGGAGTCGCTTATTCGAATCGTTGCGTTTAAAGGATTGGTAGGAGTTGGAGGAACAACAGTTTGAAATTCATACACCCCCGCATCTGTTTTTCCAACTATAGGATTATTGTCAAAATCTGCTGGTATGGATACATCTGTTCCGAAATTAATGGCAGGTGAACCAGCAACTAATTGGTAATTCCAATATTCAGGATTTATATTAGTCGTGTCCGAAAATATTACAGTTGGTTCTGTTCTAATTAGCAAACTGGTTCGATCTAAATTTTGTCCAACTTCACCGGTAGATAGTTTAAAGATGTTATTGGAATGTTCAATTCTTGTTGGGTTTAACGGGTTGTTAAATATGGTGGATCCTTCTGTTAACCAAAAGATATTATTTCTTACAACCGCAATATCTAAGGTGTTGGGGTCGTCATAAAAGAACATCGGACTATTTAATTCGGTAATTTCTGCGGTCTCCACCACTACATTGTTAAAGAAACGGGTATTATTGGTAGATACATAATTTCCAAAACTCGGATTGTTATGAAAAATTGCTACCTGTTCTACATTGATGATTTTATTGTAAGCAATTAAATTATTGATAGCGGTTCCTTCATGCGTACTACCAATTTCTAAAAACACAATGCCATCAATAGCTGTATTGTATATTATACGATTATTACTTACATTAGTATTGAATAAAGTAACCATACTGCCAACATAATTGTAATCATAACTGTTTGCATAACAGCCTTTCATTTTATTTCGGGTTATTAAATTATTAGACGAACCAATCACCATGGCATTTGCTCCATAATCATCTACGGAACTTATACTGGCGGGTGTGTTTTTTACTGCCCGCATATTGTGCAAATAATTGTTGGTGATGGTAGTAAAGTCTGAACCTGTTCTTGTTGCAATACCCACGCCAACCAAGGAGATGTCACAATTCCGAATAGTACAATTGGGTGATCCCTCTAATACAATGCCATAGCCAATTTTGGCGGGTAATGCATGATTGCTGGTATCCATTGTTTTGTCAATAATTTTAAATCCATCTATTACAACATAGTGTTTGTTGCGAACTACAATTACATCGGAAGTAGAATGGGTAAATTCAGGTAAATTTCCGCTGCCATAAGTACTGTAAACAATGGGTTGACTAGAGGTTCCCAACCCACCGGCAATAAGTTGTCCGGTAAAACTTTGGCCACGTTTAAAGAATACTGAATCTCCCGCAACTAACGCTGTAGTACCTGCATTAACTTGTGCAATGGTTTTCCATGGATATAGAAAAGATCCATTGGCGGTGGTAGCAGTAGAGGAAGGGTCTGCATAGTATTTCGATGGTGCTCTGGTAATAATAGGGGGGATGTATTCGTAAATACCCGCATCAGGATTACCTATAATAGAGGCCCCAATTATATCTCGCGTTAATCCAACATTCAAGCCAAAATTAATTGCCGGAGAACCAGGTAGTAATCTGTAATCCCATGTTTCCTGATCACCGGTGGTGTCTGTAAAGATAGCTGCACTACCTACTAATAGGAGTTCAGTAGGGTTTATGCGTACACCCAATGTTCCGGTAGTGAGTTTATATATATTATTGGTGTGAACCAGTTTAGTCGTATCTAAATTATTACTTACTACATCTTCCCCTGTTGTAAGCCAAATGATGTTATTGCGTAAAATAGCCACATCAATTTTGGTAGGATCTGCGTACCAAAACATGGCACTTGCTTTATTAAATTGTATTTTAGTTTCTATGATGACGTTATTAATAATTTGGGTGTTATTGGTGTTAATGTAACTCGCTTCGCCAATTTTATTGTGAAAAATAGCGGTTTGCCCGCAGTTCAATATTTTATTGTAGGCAATTAAATTGTTGGTTGAACTTCCGCTAGAACTACCACCAATTTCTAAAAAACCATTACAGTTACTAACCGTATTGTACATAAACCGGTTATTGTCTATTCTGGAATTGTACATTTGGATGGCACCTCCAACAAAACCGAAATCAGTGCTGTTTGCCCAGCAATCTGCGATTCTATTGTTCGCTATATAATTATCAGAACCGCCCAGTACCATTGCATTGGCTCCATAATCGTCTGTTCCTCCTACGGTAAGTTTTACACCACGCATATTATAGATATTATTACCAATAATTCTTGCGGAGTCAGATCCTAGCCTGGTAGAAATACCTACCCCCAATAAGGTAATATCGCAGTTGCTGATGGTACAGTTGGGCGCATTGTCGAGTACAATACCATAAGGCACTTTTGCTTGTATCGAATGGTCGCTCAAACTCATTGTTCTATCGATAACTCTGAACCTATTAATGATGATATGATGTTGATTAGCTACATATATTATTTCAGATGAAGTATTGGTAAATTCGGGCATATTACCTAAACCATAAGGAGTGTAAACAATGGGCTTTGCAGCAGTACCCGATGATCTGATCAGTAGTTTGCCGGTATAAATTTGTCCACGTTTAAAAAAAACAGTATCACCGGGTAAAAGCGCAGTAGTACCTGCATTTACTTGGTCAATGTTTTTCCAAGGGTTAGAAATACTTCCATTCGCAATGGGTTCTAAATTGGAGGGATCCACATAAAATTTACGAGAAATGGGCGTGGAGGATGACACAAATTCATGGATACCGGCATCTGGTTTCCCAATAATGGGATTACCTCTATAATCTACTGTAAATCCCAAATTGGTACCAAAATCAATAGCGGGTGAGCCAAGCGGTAGCCGAAAATCCCAACTAATAGGGTCGGCGCTACTGGTGTCTTCAAAAATTCGGGTATTATCATAAAATACTCTTTCTGTACTATCTAATATCGGAAGGCCAACGCCACGTCTTACTTTAAAAATATTATTACTATGCGTAGTTCTATTAGGATACTGTGCATAATTGTTTACCACACTTGCTCCATTGGTAACCCAAACAATATTGTTTTTAAAAACAACTTGGTTAGTCGCATAAGGATCGGCATACCAAAACAATTGCGCTGCCCATTCAAATTGTCGTTTGGTTTCAATTATGGTGTTATTGTAAAACTGAAAGTTATCCGTTCTTATATAAAAGTCATCGATGTTTTTGTTGTGAAAGCAGCAGGTTAACCCACAATTAATCACTTTATTATATGCTACTAGGTTGTTGGTAGCAATACCATTGGTAGCACTGCCTACTTCTATAAAACCATTGCTGTTAAACGCTTCATTGCCAATGATTTTGTTGTTACTAATATTGGTACCAAACATTTCTACAATACCCCCGTCGTATCCATAATCGTAGCTGGTACACCAGCAGTCTTCCATCTTGTTACCCTGAATCAAATTATTTGAACTCGAAAGCACTATGGCCGTTGCACCATAATCGTCATTAGAATTCACAGAGGTTGGGGTATTTCTTACAGCGCGAAGGTTATGAATATAGTTGCCGGTAATTTTGCAAAAATCCGATCCTTCTTGGGTAGAAATACCCATTCCAACCAACGAAATATCGCAGTTGCTGATGGTAATATTGGGGGAGTTTCCTATAACAATGCCATAACCAATTTTGGCTTGTGCCGTATGGTCGGTTAAGCTCATTGTTCTGTCAGTAATCATTAATCGATCAATGGTAACATACTCTCTATTGTACATAACAATTACATCTGAAGTACTATTGGTGAATAGGGGCATGTCTCCCAAACCGTAAGAAGTGTAAACAATTGGCTTAGTGGATGTGCCCGATCCGCCAACCACCAGCCTTCCATTAAAAATTTGGCTCCGTTTAAAAAAAACGGTATCACCAGGCTGTATATTAGTGGTGCCTGCATTAACTTGTGCAAGCGTTTTCCAAGGATTGGTGATGGTTCCTATTGCAATGTTCACTGTGGAGGATGGATCTACATAATAATTAGTTGCATAGTTCTTTGGAGAAATTAATAATAGGACAACCACTATTAATAAAATAAGTTTAGGTGTTTTCATAGGTATATTTTTATGGTGTTGAATTGCTAGATGAAATTTGCTTTTAATCAGTGAAGATGATTGCGCAAATCAATCATATAGCTCATTTCATGTCGTACCATCTTTATTAAAGAAAGTATAGTTAACAAACCTACATACTCTTATATGGATAATAAATGACAGGTATTCTAGTATGGATTGATTCTCGTTAGCCGTAGAGACGACATGCTGGCGTCTTTAAAAATTCAACATTCAAAAGGCAAAATAAATTCTACAACAATAAATTTATTTGACTATTTATGGTAATTGCTATAAAAAATGTATATTGAGGTTAATTAAAACAATAGTTATGCCTACCGGAACAGTAAAATGGTTCAACGATGCAAAAGGTTTTGGATTTATTAAGCCAGATGATGGCAGTGAAGATCTTTTTGCACATTTCTCAGCCATCAATATGGGTGGTTTTAAGTCTTTAAAAGAGGGACAAAAAGTTACTTATGATATTGTAGATGGACAAAAAGGAAAACAAGCCGGAAATATTCAAAGTGCTGAATAAAATAAGTCAGCATAAGAATTTGAATAGACTGCTTCAATATTAAACAGTTTTCTTAAAGAATGATACCCGTAACAAGTAGTTTTTTGCTGCTTTTACGGGTATTTTTTTACTGCCAGCAAATTCCCCGAACATTCATTTGGGATAAGAGTATAAAAAATAAAACCCCTCGTAGAAACGAGGGGTTTTTTCGATTGCTTGCCATTATAAAAAAACCTATAAATTCATTTATTTTTACAAATATAGGGATAACCGGTATAAAAAACTACTCATTGGGAATAAAATATGGTTAACTTTAAATTAATTGTCCGAAAAATAGGTGTTTAATGAAAAATAATTACATATTAAATTAAATGTTATATGTGCTATTTTAAACGGAGGCTCTTCCGGGATAAACCTTTATAGCAGCCGCTAAACAATCCATCGCCTTGTTGATGTCATGTAAATTTAAAACATAAGCCAACCGTACCTCTTTTTTGCCCAATCCCGCAGTGCCATAAAACCCTGTTGCAGGTGCCAACATCACCGTCTCGCCCTGGTAGGAAAAATCTTCTAAAAGCCATTGACAAAACTTATCTGCATCATCAATAGGTAGCTGCGCTATCGCATAAAATGCTCCACCCGGATTAGGACAAAATACACCTTCCATGGCATTTAATCTTTTGACCAATACATCTCTTCTCAAAAGATATTCCGCCTTGGTGGTATCGAAATAATCTGCAGGTAAATCAATGGCAGCTTCACCGGCAATTTGCGCAAAACTAGGTGGACTTAATCTTGCTTGTGCAAACTTCATCACTGCATCTAATACAGCTTGATTTTTTGTTACCAATGCGCCAATTCTACCGCCACATGCGCTGTAACGTTTGCTGATAGTGTCCATCATGATTACATGCTGTTCCGCATCTTTTAAATGCATGGCACTTACCTGTTCTCCACCATAGCAAAACTCGCGGTATGCTTCATCCGAAAATAAATAGAGATTATGTTTAATGATTAACGCTTTAAGTTGATGCATCTCTTCCTTACTGTATAAATAACCAGTAGGATTATTGGGATTACAAATCACAATTGCCTTGGTTTTAGGCGTTATTTTTGCTTCAAAATCACTTATGGGTGGTAACGCAAAACCGTTTTCTATTTTAGACGTAACAGGTACCACTTTAACACCCGCTGCAATGGCAAATCCATTATAATTAGCATAAAAGGGCTCAGGTATAATCACTTCATCCCCAGCATCTAGGCAAGCCATAAAGCCAAATTGAATGGCTTCACTGCCCCCAGTAGTTACAATAATTTGTTGCGAGGTTACTTCAATACCAACTGAATGATAATATTGCACCAATTTTTGTCGGTAACTTTCATTACCCGCACTGTGGCTATATTCTAGCACCTTAAATTCACTATGTCTTACCGCATCTAAAATTGCTTTGGGCGTTTCTATATCCGGCTGACCAATATTTAAATGATACACTTTGGTGCCTCTTTTTTTTGCGGCTTCTGCAAAGGGTACTAACTTTCTGATAGGAGATGCCGGCATGGCAAGTCCACGTTGACTAATTGCTAACATGCTAATAGGTTGATTAGAGCGTTGAACTATTTTTTATTTACCACTTCACCTTCAATAGTAAGGATATAGGGTTGTGCCTGATTTGCAAATTTTACGGTCACTTTCTTGGTAAAAGCTCCAGGAGTAGCCGCATTATACGTTACTTTAATGTCACTGGTTTTCCCTTTTAATATTGGCTTATTGTCGTATACGGGTGTTGTACATCCACATTCTGCAACAGCAGATTCTATGATTACCGGCTTAGGCGACGAATTGGAAAAACTAAAAATGTAGGTTGCAGGAACATTTTTTTTGATTTTGCCAAAATTATGTTTCACTTCTTTAAATTGAATAGGTGGTTGGCCAAATAAGTGCATCCCTAGAAAAAGGCAGATTACTAAAGAAAAATACTTCATAATGAGTGATTTTATTGCAATGAATTGATTTGAATGTCAAAATTAAGTAAACTTATTCCAATGCATTGACTTTGAATTTTAGCAGTAGATTTTAACAGTTTATCTACAATTTTAAAATTGTAGCCTACGTGGGTAATTATTCGCCTGCTATTCGTTCACAGGCGTTATTTTTGCTGTATGGAATCACTCACCAATAGTCAGCAGCATTATGACATGCTATCTTTTGAGGCATTTCGTAAAGCAATTCTGGAAGATTATAAAACAGCTGTAATTAGCCGTGAAGTAAGCCTCTTGGGTAGAAGGGAGGTACTTACCGGGAAGGCTAAATTTGGCATTTTTGGGGACGGTAAAGAAGTAGCGCAGATTGCGATGGCTAAGTTTTTTAAACCGGGTGATTATAGAAGTGGCTATTACCGTGATCAAACATTTATGTTTGCCGCAGGCTTGGCTACTGTAGAACAATATTTTTCTCAGTTATATGGCGATACAGACCCTCAAAATGATCCGTTTAGTTCCGGCCGTCAAATGAATGCACATTTTGCTACCCGATTTGTGGAAGAAAATGGCGAATGGGTGGATTTGGCCAATAGAAAAAATATTACCGCCGACATGGCGCCTACTGCTTCTCAAATGCCCAGAGCTTTAGGATTGGCCTACGCATCAAAATGTTTCAGAGAAAGCAAGCACAAAGAAGCATTACAATCACTCAGTAACAATGGCAATGAAATTTGTTTTTGTACCATTGGTGATGCGAGTACCAGTGAAGGCCATTTTTGGGAAGCCATGAATGCAGCCGGTGTGTTGCAAGTACCCTTGGCAGTATTTGTTTGGGATGATGGATATGGCATTTCTGTGCCTAAAAGTCTACAAACTACCAAAGGGTCTATCTCAGAGGCTTTGAGAGGGTTAGAAAAATTGGATGATACCAATGGTATCAGAATATATAAATTAAAAGCCTGGGATTATGCAGGCATGTGCCAGGTTATTGAACATGCTTTGCAACAAATGCGCGAAACGCATGTGCCTGCATTATTTCATGTAGAAGAAGTTACACAACCTCAAGGCCACTCTACCAGTGGTAGTCACGAAAGATATAAATCACCCGAACGACTTGCCTGGGAGCGCGAATGGGATTGTATCAAGAAAATGAGAGAATGGATGTTGGAAAATGGTTTGGCAGAAGAAGAGGAGATTGCTGCTGCTGAACAGTTTGCGAAGGCTCACGTTAAAGAAAGTCGCCAAATAGCTTGGGATAAATATATTACTCCGCTCCGGGCTAAACAAACCCAAGCTGTTGAAATATTACGTGAAATGGTGGTGAATGATATTGAACGGTACAACCAAATTCAACAGCTGGCTACTGACCTGAACAATATCAAAGAGCCACTCAGAAGAGATATACTGCGTGCATTATTCAGAGGAGCA
>CANHJH010000084.1 GCA_947460365.1 Sphingobacteriia bacterium
ACCTACTCAATCATCATATTATAGCTGCATCTTATGTATTTCTTTAATTAACTTTACCCCAAATTTTAAAACAAAGGAATCTATCTCCTATATGAATGACTTTTATAAACAACCAAAAATTCTGGTATGGGTTGAATCCATTTTCTTATTGTTAGTTGGATTATTTTTAGCGCTTTTTATTATTGAGCAAGGATATTCCCAACCACTCTTTTATTTTGCTTTCATTATATATATACCGATTAGTCAATTTCTTTTTACTCCAATTCATACCTTGACTGGTGGATACACCTATTATTCCCCAATGCTTCTTGGTTATATGGCCAATGACAAGCAAATTGATTTACACAGCGGAACTGGCTTTGACTATTTATTTGTATTAAGAAAATATAAATCAGGAACACCATTAAGAAATAGGATAATGATGTATCATGTAGAAGGTCTATTAAACCTTATTCGGTTAATTGAGGATAAACGCATACCAACATCGGTAAATATCATTGGTACTTCCTATTTTTTCAATGATAGAACATTACATAATTTGGGTTTTGAAATAGAAAAAGCCACCTTATTTTATAGAATCAATCTCTTCATCAATTTTATAGATTTATTTTGGATGTATGCGCTTTCCAAAGGGAAGGTTGTTATTCCTGCGGTATGGGATGCTAAAAAAGCCACGATAACTGGTGATGCGCTTTTGGCTCAGAAAACAAAATTTGAGCGCCTGTATCAAAATTTAAAAGCAAAACAGGCTACTATTTAGTTGCGTCTTTAAAGGATAAAAAAATAAAAGGAGTATACTTGAATAGTATGACCCCTTTCTTCTTTATATCCTTTTAAGAATTGAAAAGGGAATTACTTTCAATAAATATCCAATCAACTTCCACCTCTTTGTTACATAAACTACTTTTCTCTTTTCTTTGATGGCTTCAAGTATTTGCGCTGCAGCTTTATGCACCGGTGCTACCCAAAAAAGTCCATCTCCCTTCGCCATTGCAGTATCAACAAATCCTGGACGAACATCTGTGATATAAATAGGTGAATTAGATTGATGTGCATTCAGTCTTAACCCTTCCAAGTAATTAATCTGATATGCCTTTGTTGCATTATAAGATGGGGCACGTCCGTTTCCCCTGATTCCTGCAATAGAACTAATATTTACAAGATGCCCAAAACCCTGTTTCTTGAAGAAATTCATTCCCCAAAGAGAGATATTGGTAAATCCCTGAATATTGGTTTTAATTACAGTATGCTCCAATTCAAAATTCAAATCTTTATTTTCCTCCCCAATACCTGCGGCAATAATCAATAAATCCATACCCCCTATCTGGCTTGCAAGTTCATTGCAAACTGATTCACAGCTGAATAAATCCTGAACATCCATTTTCTTATAATACACCCTACCTAAATGCTTTTTTTGCACCGGTGCTACCAAGTCTTCTCGCCTTCCTGTTACACCAACTACATAACCTTCACGCAAAAGTATCTCAGCTAATGATTTACCTATTCCACTTGTCGCTCCTATAATGATTGCCTTCTTCATATTATAAAAATACATATCAAATCTAAGTTTTCTACCCTTCTGTATATATTATTGCTTTAGACATTGCAAAATGACGCCTAAATGACGTCTATTTGTCAATAATTTATTCAATTACTCATATCATATTTGCAAATGGAATTTGGTGAAAGATTAAAAGAGCTCAGAACCAGTTTGAATGTTTCTCAAAAAGAACTTTCCGAACAAACGGGTTTGTCGCTTAGGACAATTCAACGCATTGAAAATAACGAGGTGAAACCAAGTCTTTATTCATTAAAAGTGATTGGGGAAGCCTTGAAAACCGATGTTTCTGAATTTGTTAATACATCTGAAACCAAAGCCTATGAATTTAATTTAACCCTTAAAATCACAGATATGAATCAGTTCTTAAATGACTTAAAAACGTTAGTAAAAACACACTGGAAAATAATTTTCATTATTGTTCTAGTAATTTATCTATTCTCCTTTTATACGGATATTAAATCAGGTATAATGGATGCTTGGATCGGAAAGTAAGTTCATGAAATCTTACACGAAGTTCAATTCTTTCATTTTCATATAGTTACCTACTCAATCATCATATTATAGCTCCATTTTTCGTTTGTAAGGGGAGCCACAGTGGAAAAGCCATCATTGCTGATGGCTTTTCTTTGCCTATCTATGCGTTAAGTTTGTTGTAGCTTTTATTATATTTGAAGATGAAACTTAGAATATATCAAGTTGATGCTTTTGCTGAAAAGGTGTTTCAAGGGAATCCTGCAGCAGTTTGCCCGCTAACCGAATGGTTACATGATGAATTATTATTGAAAATTGCTGCTGAGAATAATTTATCGGAAACAGCATTTTATGTTATAAAAGAAGATCGTATAGAAATTCGTTGGTTTACTCCTAATACAGAAGTTAACCTTTGCGGGCATGCAACTCTTGCCACTGCTTTTATTTTGCATACAAAGGAAAATTTCATAGGCAACTTAATACCTTTTCATTCTAATAGAAGTGGAGATTTACCTGTAACCATCAACGCTGACAATTCCTATACTTTAAATTTTCCATTAGATCAAATTACCGAAATTTCACTGTCGGATGCGTTGGTCAATGCCACCAGTATGAAACCTATTAGTGCTTATAAAGGGAAGAGTGATATTATGTTGGTTTTTGAAAAACAAGAAGATATAGAAACATTACAACCCAATCTTTCCGTTATTGAAAAATTAGACGCAAGGGGATTAATTGTAACAGCTCGCGGAAAGGATTGCGATGTTGTTTCAAGATTTTTTGCACCACAAGTAGGCGTAGATGAAGATCCGGTAACTGGCTCAGCACATACTTCATTAACTCCATATTGGTCAAATAAATTAAATAAGTTAGAACTAACTGCCGAACAAGTTTCTGCAAGAAGAGGTAAGCTAAATTGTAAATTAGAGCATGATAGAGTTAAAATAACAGGGAAAGCAATGCTTTATATGATGGGTGAAATTTATATATAAGTTCATGCAATTATATCTTTAATTTAGAGATTGTTTCATTCAAAATCATCGCATACTATTTACATATTTCAATTAAAATAATCAACGAATGAATTTAGAAGAAGTACTACTTTTCCGCCGCTCTGTTCGAGTGTATGACCAAGAAAAACCGATTGATACAGAAAAGGTTAAACATTGTTTAGCGTTATCTACCCTTGCCCCTAATAGTTCAAACATGCAATTGTGGGAATTTCACCATATTACCAAACCCGAATTGTTAGCTAAGGTTTCCAGAGCTTGCCTAAACCAAAGTGCTACGGCTACCTCCTCTCAAATAGTGGTATTTGTTACAAGAAGAGACCTGCACAGAAAAAGAGCAAAATTTGTTTTGGATTTTGAAAGAGGTAATATTGAAAGAAATACGCCTAAAGAACGTCAGGAAAAAAGAATTAAAGACAGGGAACTGTATTATGGTAAATTGATACCGTTTGTCTACGCTCGCTTTTTAGGGATATTAGGATTTTTAAGGGTTTTATTAATGTACACTATTGGTCTTTTTCGTCCAATTGTACGAGAGGTTTCTGAAAATGATATGCGAGTGGTCACTCATAAGTCCTGTGCACTAGCAGCACAAACATTTATGATTGCAATGGCCAACGAGGGTTATGATACCTGTCCGTTAGAAGGATTTGATAGCAAAATCGTAAAAAAGATATTGAATTTACCACATGGTGCAGAAATTAATATGGTGATATCTTGTGGTATCAGAAAAGGTAATGTAGGTATTTGGGGAGAACGATGCCGTGTTCCGTTTGAAGAAGTGTATAAAAGATATTAACCTGTATCCTCTATATAAATTCAATCAGAGTTTTTTTGTTACGATTGTTGCATTATTAATAATCATTGCTATACTCAAGTCAATTTTGTTTTATATGATTGTTAATTTGTTTCATAAAAAGAAACTGAATTTGTCTGCTCCATTTAATGAAACCCTTGGTAAATATATCTTTAAGCTATCCTATTTGGTATTTGGAATTGGCCTTTTTACTTATTGGGGTAATAATTTGGTTAGTTGGTTAAGCATTAATTTTAATGTTAGTTCAACTCCAACCATTCAAAATATACAATTTGTAGGTGCAGATGTTTGGTTGTTTATGGGCGTAATCCTAACAATATTTGCATTGATTTTTAAGAAGGGTATTGCCTTGCAATCTGAAAACGACTTAACCGTATAACCTATGCCAATTATAGTAAATTTAGATGTAATGATGGCTAAAAGAAAAATGTCGCTTAATGAACTTTCTGAAAAAGTAGGCCTAACCTTATCTAACTTATCAATACTTAAAACAGGAAAAGCCAAAGTAATTAGGTTTAGTACATTAGAAGCCATTTGTAATGTATTAGACTGTCAGCCCGGTGATATTTTAGCGTATATTGAATAAATTAAATAATATGTCTTCTAGAAGAACAATGCGCATAAGGATTATACTATTGGCATCATTAATTTGCTCTTTATTTAAAGTGTATAATGTTAATGCGCAAAAAACAATTGCATTTAAACCAAACGTTATTTTCGAGTCCAATGATTTAATTATAATTCAAATTTCCGATAATGCATTTGTACATACTTCATATTTACAAACGAATGATTTCGGAAAAGTTCCCTGTAATGGAATGATAATTCGGAATAAAAATGAAGTGATTGTATTCGATACGCCCACTAATAATAAAAGTGCTGATGCTTTAATTAATTACATTAAAGAAAAACTTCGTTACAAAATAAATGCGATTGTCCCAACCCATTTTCACAATGATTGTTTAGGCGGGTTAAAGTCTTTCGACGAAAATAATATTTCTTCTTTTGCTCATTATAAAACAATTGAGTTAGCAAAAAAAAACTATGCTATTTCTATTCAAAAGGGATTTAGAGATTCACTTAAATTAAATCTTGGAAGTACATATGCAATGGCAACTTTTTTTGGCGAAGGTCACACAAAAGATAACGTAGTTGGGTATTTCCCAAATGAAAATATATTATTCGGTGGCTGTTTAATAAAAGAGCTTGAAGCTACAAAAGGGTATTTAGGCGATGCCAATGTTATGGAGTGGTCAAATACTGTGGAGAAAATTAAACAAGCATATCCTAATGTTAAAATTGTTATTCCCGGTCACGGTGAAATTGGCGGCAAAGATCTGCTTGATTACACAATTAAATTATTTAAACCCTAATCGCTTCATCTTTTGTTCTAAATAAATCAAATTCTTTATATATTTTCTGTTGTACCAGACATCATTGATCTGTACAATTTCCTTAATCATAAATATGCGTAAAAGTTTTTTATAAATGCATGACTAATAATATTTTTTTTTGATTACATACTTTTAATATACAATAAAATAATTCAACATGTTGACAGATATCCATCCAAAATTACCAATGCGTAACAAATCTGTAACTAAAGATTACTACGTAAATAAATTAGGTTTTACTTGCATTGGGAATGATGTTTATAATCATTATTTGATTGTTGAAAAGGACCATCTGCAAATTCATTTTTTTGAATTTAAGCACCTTGACCCAAATGAAAACTATGGTCAGCTTTACATTAGAACAGATAATATAAACGAACTATACAAAAGCCTGTTGGAAAATAATGTAGCGATTCACCCAAACGGAAATTTAGAAGATAAACCATGGCAACAAAGAGAATTTTCATTACTTGATCCTGATAAAAACTTATTAACTTTTGGTCAATCGATTGTTTAATACTTACGCCTACTTGTAATTTTTTGTGATACTAATCAATTTAGCTTTCTAAATTATAAATTATATATTCTCTACTGACATTTGCATTTTTTATGGTGCTTTTATTTTAATTTAGATGAACACTCGTTTTTTACATTTTGGGTAATGCTTCAATTTCTGATATGAATGGAAGCTCACACTTACATTAATTGCATATGAATAAATTTCTATTGGCATTTATTTTAGGAATACTCTCCTTTAAGGCTATTGCACAACCTTCTGAATCAATTTCTTCGAGGTTCATTCATCCACCTGCTTCTACCAAACCTTATGTATGGTGGCATTGGATGGGTGCTAATTACTCCAAAATAGGAATAACCAAAGATTTGGAAGCCATGAAAAAAATGGGCATTGGAGGCGCCACCATTTTTAATATTGCTTCCGCTGTTCAAGAAACGCATAAACCAATTTTAAATAATCCCTGGCCCAACCAAACTTATAGAAGTACTGCCTATTGGGAAGCAGTTCAACATGCAGCCAAAGAAGCTAAACGATTAGGCCTAGAAATTGGCATGCATAACACCGCAGGCTACTCTACCACCGGCGGACCATGGATTACTGAAGAACGAGCAATGCAAAAATTGGTATGGTCAACCATACAAATTAATGGCGGTCGTAAAATAGATACCCTTTTTCCTAAACCAGAACTACCCATCTTTGAAGGCTGGGGTAGCACCAAACAAAGAGCAACTTATTATAAAGATATTACTGTGCTTGCTGTACCCACATCCGCAACAGTTGCTCTTCATCAGATCATTATACTAGATTTGAAAGACGATGCATTTATATGGAACGCCCCTCCGGGTGAGTGGACACTCTATCGAATTGGACATGCACCTACAATGGCCAATCCACACCCATTGCCGGATGACATCATCGGCAAATCACTAGAAGTAGATAAGATGAGTGCCGAGCAAAATGAATTTCATTGGAATACAATTCTCCATCCTCTTAAAAATAAATTAGGTGACCATATTGGCCAATCATTCAAACATATTTTGATTGATAGTTATGAAGCTGATGCACAAAATTGGACTCCCCTATTTAAAGATGAATTCATCAAACGAAAAAATTATGATCCGCTACCATGGCTTATTACACTTAATATTGGTAAAACCAAACCTATTACCGTAGAAAACAAAGAACTTACCAACCGTTTTATCTGGGATTTTAATGATGTAATCCATCAGCTCTTCCAAGAAAACTCTTGGTCTCGGGGAGCCAAAAAAATTCATGATGCAAAACTTGATCTTTATTTTGAACCTTACTGGGGCCCGTTTGATATTGCCAAAGGTGCAAGTACGGCAGATGTGCCTATGGGTGAATTTTGGACGCACTGGGAGCACATGACCAGCACCATTTCACCAGCAGCAAGAGCAGCGGGTAAAACAATTGTAGGGGCGGAAGCATTTACAGGCGCTCCCTTAAACAGCCAATACACAGAAGATCCTGCCTTCCTAAAACCTACAGCCAACAGGGCTTTTGCTGCAGGAATCAATCGGTTGATTCTTCATACATGGGTACATCAGCCTTTTGATGATAAATACCAACCGGGTATGAGCATGGGCTGGTGGGGCACACATTTCGGTCGTCATCAAACATGGGCTGAACCGGGTAGGGCTTTCTTTACTTACCTTACTAGAACTCAGGCACTTTTGCAATACGGACAACAAACAGCAGATATACTTGCACTAGAAAAAACAAAAGATGAATTGATGGATATCCTTCCTATTCAGGATTTTCTCCATCAAGAAATTAAAGTTGTGAACCATAAGATCTTATTGCCAACAGGCAGATATTATCGCTTATTAATATTACCAGATGGTAAAGAAATTTTACCAGCAGTTCTCCAAAAAATTGCAGACCTGGTTGCTGCCGGTGCTCAGGTAGTAGGGGCCAAATTAGAGAAAGCTTATGGTTTGAAAGATTATCCTACCTCCGATCTACAAGTCAGCACAATAGCAGATAAAGTATGGTCCGATAAATCAGTTACACATTTTGGAAAGGGTAGGGTGTTTACTTCATTGAATGAAGCAAAATCAACATTAAATATTCTTCCAGATGTAGAAATTGTTAAGGCCGATTCTATTCAATCAATCAGCAGTTTACATCGAAAAGGTAAAGAAGGCGATCTGTATTTTGTAGCCAATTTAAGTAAACAATCACAGGATATAATCCTTTCATTCAGGGTTGAGAATATGCAGCCTGAAATCTGGAATGCAGAAGATGGATCGATGATTAACGCGCCTCTTTGGGATCAAATAAATGGAAGAACGCAGGTTGCTTTACGATTGAATGATTTTCAATCGAAGTTTATTGTATTCAGAAAACCTATTAATAAACAAGTGCATCTGACCAGCTGGGCAAAAAATGATAAAGAAGCCATTATACATCATATTGTTAAAGATTCACTTATTTATGTTAGTGCAGATAGAGCTACAAATTTGGAGCTAAATTATTCTGACAAACACAAAAAAACCTTGAAGTTATCAACTCCCTTTGCAACCGAGCTTCGTACAACCTGGTCTGTTGCTTTTGAGCCAAAGTTGAATACGCCATTTGAAATGAATATGAATGAATTAATTGATTTCAGTACATCAGCTGACCCACGGGTTAAATATTTTTCCGGCACAGCTGTATACCGAAACACCATCATAATTGATTCAACCAATAAATCATCAACGGCACAATATATACTTAGTTTAGGCATGTTGCACGACATTGCTGCTGTTTCAATTAATGGAGTAGATGCAGGTGTATGTTGGTATCCGCCATACGAGATGGATGTTACCCATTTATTGCGAACAGGAAACAATAACATAGTGGTTCGGGTTACTAATAATTGGGCGAATCGATTAATTGGTGATGAGCAAGAGCCGGCAGATTTTGAATGGGGAGCCGATCGGGGTGATATGGGTAGAGCAATGAAAGCCTTTCCAGATTGGTTTATTAAAGGAGAACCTCGACCAGCATCTGGTAGAAAAGGATTCCTGTTATGGTATTATTATCGACCAAACAGTCAATTGAAACCTGCAGGATTACTTGGCCCGGTGAAATTGATTCGGCGAGAGCTCGTTCGGATAAATTAACCTATGCTTGGTATATAGAAGCAGACAATGATTTATGGTTTTTCAGTAAAGTCTATCATCCATTCAATTCCATATTTATCTCTAAATGCACCAAATAAGGTACACCAAGAACTGTTTTCTAATGGCATTTCAACTGATCCGCCCGCCGATAGTCCATTGAATAAATGCTCCGCTTCTTCTTTGCTTTCCGCGCTAATGGTAATCTTACTTCTGTTTTCATTTTCACTAACCTGGCCTAAAATATCCGGAACATCACTACCCATTAATACACTTGATTTTCCAATGGGTAATGCTATATGCATGATTTTATTTTCCTCTTTCTCCGGAAATTGATACCCCTCAATAGACATTTCTTTATACCGTACGAGTTTACTAAACTCACCTCCAAAAACAGTTTGATAAAATAAAAATGCTTCTTCCGTGTTTCCATTAAAGTGGATATGAGGGTTGATACTTGCCATGGTGTTGTTTTTTTGAAATTATGTTATTTATATGAAATAACCATCTTCATAAAGAAAATATAGGGCTTCATGAAATGCTTTGTTTTGAAATGAAAAATTTCCTTTATTTGTGTAAAGAATTATTTAAAAAATATTTCTTGATATAAGATCCTAATAAGCGTGCGTTGAAGTTTAATTGTAACAGATAAAACTAAGCCATACTCAATTTATGAATAGCCACTTTATGTGGCTTTTTTCATTGTTATTGGTTCGGTGATTTATACATCATAGCCACTATAGGGTGTAATATATTAATATAACGTAACCACTAATTCAATAATAGTAGTAACATAACATTTTATAGTAAGTAATACAATTAACATGGGTCAATCACTCGTTAAAAATTATATACACATCGTGTTCAGCACTAAATATCGTGAGCCATTAATATACGAACCTGTTGAAAATGAGCTACATGCTTATCTTGGTGGTATTTGTAATAGACTTGAATGTAATGTAGTTATAGTGGGTGGCTATACCGATCATATACATATATTATGTATGCTTTCTAAAAAGATTGCATTAATGAAATTAATGGAAGAGTTGAAATCACATTCGTCAAAATGGATTAAATCAAAAGGTAAGAGTTATGAAAATTTCTATTGGCAGGATGGTTATGGTGCTTTTTCTGTAAAGGGTTCTGAAGTAGATAAAGTAACAGCATATATCGCTAATCAACACAATCATCATAATAAGCAAAAGTTTAAAGATGAGTATCGTGCATTTTTGAAAAAGTATAAGGTTGAATATGATGAACGGTATGTTTGGGATTAGCCCTGAAAGGGCGATATATATTAACGATGGATGTAGTCCGTCGTTAGATGGCGTATAGGCTTAGATACATCACATCCTTAGGTGTAGCCTATACTTAGATGGCTTAACTGGTTAGATATATCATATCGATGGAAGTAACCAATGATTAATGAGGATGGGGAGCGAGATGGGAGCGCACATCGTGATGTGGTTAGCTACTTCTTAGAGCTTCACGCGCTCATAGTACGTCATTCCTACATAGTGCTACACTCATACATACATAGTGCTTCACACTATGTTACGAGATTACGCCCTTTCAGGGCCATGATCAGCGTATCATGCCTTCATGGTGGCTGCACACTGGATAGTGTTACATATCTTCTTAGCACAGCTTAATACATAGCGATGCTCACTATGTTGATATATTACGCCCTTTCAGGGCTATGATCAGCGTATCATTCCTTCATGTTGGCTACGCACTGGATAGGGTTACATATCTTCTTAGTACAGCTTAATACATAG
>CANHJH010000085.1 GCA_947460365.1 Sphingobacteriia bacterium
CCGATAGACGGAACGGTAAATTTTGCCAACGGCATTCCGCTTTGCTGTGTAAGTATAGGTTTGGAGCAAGATGGAAAAATGATTATGGGTGCGGTATATAATCCGATTATGAATGAATTGTTTTTTGCGCAAAAAGGATTTGGCGCCACCTTAAACAACAAACAGATACAGGTAAGCCAGAAAACCGAAGTCATTAAAAGCTGTTTGGTTACCGGATTTCCTTATACGTATTTAGATGAGCCCAATGGCCCGATTCAGGTTTTTGAAAAACTAATTAGAAAAGGTGTTCCCGTAAGAAGATTAGGAAGTGCCGCCATAGATTTATGCTGGGTGGCTGCCGGTAGATTTGATGGATTTTATGAGCATAAACTTCAGGCCTGGGATAGCGCAGCCGGATTTTTAATGGTTGAAGAAGCTGGAGGTAAAGTAACTGATTTTAAAGGGGAACATTACTCGCCCTACCAGCCACACTTATTGGCTACCAATGGAAAAATTCATGATGAATTGTTGGGAATTATTAACGGGGCATCTTTATAATAAAAAGTACGAATGGAAGAAAGAACAGAAATAGCCAATTTAGGGGAGTTCGGGTTAATTGACCATCTCACTAAAAACATAGAAATACAAAATGCGTCTACTATTTTAGGGGTAGGAGACGATGCAGCCGTAATTGACCATTTTGGGAAACAAACCGTAGTAACAACCGATTTATTGTTAGAGGGGGTGCATTTTGATTTAATGTATACCCCATTAAAACATTTGGGGTATAAAGCGGTGGTGGTAAACCTGAGTGATGTATATGCAATGAATGCAACGCCCACGCAGATTACTTTAAGTATAGGCATCAGTAATAGATTTAGTGTAGAAGCTTTGAACGAGTTTTATGAGGGGGTATATTTTGCCTGCGAAAAATATGGGGTAGACTTAATTGGTGGGGATACCTCTTCTTCATTAAAAGGATTGGTGATTTCCGTAACAGCAATAGGAGAAGTAACGCCCAATGCTTTTGTAAAAAGAAGTACAGCCCAAAAAGGTGATTTGATTTGTGTGAGTGGGGAATTGGGAGGCGCTTACCTGGGCTTGACCTTAATGGAAAGGGAGAAGAAAATTTATCAGGAGAATCCACAAATACAGCCCGATCTTGAAAACGAAAGTTATATTGTAGGTAGATTATTGAAGCCCGAAGCCCGAAAAGACATCATTGAGTTTTTTGAGAAAAACAATATCGTGCCCACTTCTATGATGGATGTGAGTGATGGAATTAGTAGCGAAATATTACACTTGTGTAAGCAATCTAATTTAGGTGCAGTAGTGTATGAAGAAAAACTACCAATAGCGGATGATAGTAGAAAAGCGGCTTATAAGTTTGGATTAGACCCTACGGTATGTGCATTAAATGGAGGGGAAGATTATGAGTTAATCTTTACATTGAAACAAGAAGACTATGATAAAATTACCCTTAACGAAGAAATCAGTGTAATTGGTTACATGGCCGAATTAGAGGAGGGTATTAAGTTGCACACTAAAGGAGGCAATCAATTTAATATAACAGCGCAGGGCTGGAATGCTTTTCAACAATAATTTATTGAATGAGAGCTGTTTATATTAGTTGGATATGGGTGCTGTTTGCGTATAACGTTACTGCACAAAATATATTTACAAAAAAGTTTACGCCTCTACAAATGAAAGAGGAAGCTGCTTTGTTGAAAAACATTGTAGAAGCCAATCACCCAAGTTTATATTGGCACATTACTAAAGATCATTTTGATAGTGCTTATCAACAAGTGGTGAATAGTATTACGGTAGACTTGAATGAAAACGATTATCGGAACAAGCTGGCGTTATGGCTAAATGAAATAAAATGTGGCCATACTGTTGTTAGATATGCTAAAAGAACAGCTAAAAAAATCCAACAAAGCAAAACACCACAGTTTCCTTTGTTAATAAAGGTTTGGGCAGATAGCATGGTAGTATATGGCAGCTTAAATAAGCAAGATACATTATTTAAAAAGGGCACCATTATAACGGCTATTAACGGAAAGAGTTGCCGACAAATTATAGACAGTATTTTCCCTTACATATCTACAGACGGCCATTCTATCAATCATAAAAATCAGGTATTGAGTAATTCCTTTGGATTTTGGTACACGAGTGTTTTTGGAGCAGACAGTAATTATCGTATTCAATATATAGATCGGAATCATCTACCACAAACCGCTCAAATAAATTCATATAAAGCTGCAACAAAACTTCCCGCTAAAAAATCAACCGATACAGTTCAGCTAAAGCAAGAACCCGGGCTTAGTAAAAAAGCGATGAAGTTGTTGACTCAAAGATCACTCAAAATAGATACGGTTAAAAGTATTGCAACAATGCGGTTGAATACATTTACAGGAAGCAATTTAAAAGAATTTTTTAGCAAGAGTTTTGAGCAAATCAATCAATTGTCAATCCAACATTTAATTATAGATCTCAGAAGTAATGGTGGGGGGCGCGTGTCTAACTCAACAGCGTTAACGCAATACATCATCAATCATTATTTTAAAATAGCAGATAGTGTGGTTGCAAATAGCAGAAACATTAGATATGGAAGGTATATACGCCCGTTTATTTTTAATTGGCTGGCGCTGAAAATATTTTCTAAAAAACTGCAGGATGGTAAAATGCATTTTAATATGTTAGAAAAGCGCGAGTACCTGCCAAAAAATAAAAACTGGTATAAAGGGAAAGTATATCTATTACAAGGAGGCAATACATTTTCTGCATCCACTATGTTTATAGGCGCATTAAAAGGGCAGTCTAACGTAACTGTGGTGGGAGAGGAAACAGGCGGGGGTAGTTATGGAAATTCTGCTATGTTAATACCTTCGATTGTATTGCCCCACAGCCGGTTAAGAATTAGTTTACCCTTGTATAGGGTTGTGTTAAATAAAGGCGGAGAAAAAGGTCGCGGCATAATGCCCGATGTATTGGCGCCACCTTCCTCAAATGCTATTGCGGAGGGGAGAGATGTGAAGATAGAAAAAGTGTATGAAATGATTAAAAACAGAAAATTAATTGAAAATTGACAATGGGTAATTCAAAAATTATAATTATCAATTGTCCATTATCCATTATCCATTGAAATATTGAATTGATCCGCATCTTTCCAGAAAGGAAATTTAGATCGGACATCTGCTAAAGTGTTTTTGTTGAGTAAAAGCGTATAAATATCTTCCTGATTATTTTTAGTATACATGATTTCTCCCAGCGGATCTACCACCATACTATCTCCGCTGTGGGCAATTCCATTACCATCATAACCTATTCTGTTAACTCCAATCACATAACATTGGTTTTCGATAGCGCGTGCAACTAACAAAGATTTCCAGGCATAACTCCGGCGTTCGGGCCAGTTGGCAACGTAAATGAGCACATCAAACTCGGGTTCGGAAGAAGTAGATTGTTGACGAGCCCAAATAGGAAAGCGTAGATCGTAACAAATTTGCAGATTTATTCTCCAGCCATTTACGCTACTAATAAGGCGCTTGTTGCCCGCGGTATAATGGTTGTTTTCACCTGCAAAAGCAAATCGATGTCGTTTATCATAAGTGCCAATTATACCATTGGGTAATACCCACAATAAGCGGTTAAAGTATTGGTTGTTTTCTTGAATAATAACAGAGCCGGTTAAAATAATTTTGTACTGCGCCGCCATTTTTTTCATCCATTGAACGGTAGTGCCCTCCATATTTTCTGCCAGTGTGGAAGGGTTCATGCTAAATCCGGTGCTAAACATTTCGGGAAGTATAACCAGGTTGGTAGGTGTTTGAATAGATTTTATTTTCTGTTCAAACTGTAACAGGTTAGCTGGTTTATTTTCCCAAACTAAATCGGATTGTATTAGGGTGATTGAAAGCATAGGTTAAAGATAGCGAGAGATGGGGAAATGAAGATAAAGCTCAATCAAATGAAAAAAGACAAAAAAAACGTCTGCCCAATTTACATGGAACATTTAATTTATTAATAATCCTATCGTATTAATACCATGAAAAATTAAAATACAAATTTAAAATTACATGGATATAAACAGACAAATAACCTCTTTGTTATTAGAATATTTAACTATATTTCCTGTTGTTGAAATCATTGGCCCTCGTCAAATTGGTAAAACAACTTTGGCAAAGAATTTGGCAAAAAGCAGGTCGATCCATTATCTTGATTTAGAGTCGGCTGCCGACAGGCAAAAATTATCAGATCCTGTGATGTATTTACAAACCGATTCTGATAAATTGGTTATACTAGATGAAATACAGCAAATGCCGGAACTTATGACGGCTTTAAGGGGCATTATTGATGCAGACAGAAAAGTAGGACGTTTTATTATATTGAGCTCTGCATCACCTACCTTGATTAAAAAAAAGTGCCGACTCCTTGGCTGGCAGAATTGGTTATATAGAGCTGGGCTCACTAATGCTAAGTGAAGTGGGTAATGAAAATGAAGATATACTTTGGCATAGGGGTGGTTTTCCAATATCGTATTTGGCAATAATGGAAGGTGCCTTTATGATTCGTATGTTACAACCATACTATGTAAATATTTCTAAACGACTGGTAAAATCCCCCAAAATTTATATACGGGATAGTGGTATTTTACATGCCTTTAAAGATATTCTACATGAAAGAAATTTATTAGACGATCCGCAAGTGGGTGCTTCCTGGGAAGGTTTTGTAATTGAGCAAATTACGGTTACAACGCTACCCGTTTTTTTGTCTGATTTTTTGCCTAAACTTTAATATTTAGATGTAGTAAAACCGCTTGATTAGGCATTTACCAATCAAAAAGTGATACAACTTATCTTCTAACATTTAAATAGCATCGTAAAAAAACACCTGTACAACCCTTAATTAAACAGATACGCTAATTGAAATCCAATATATCGTTGATCTTTAATTTGTGAGGGGGTTTCTTTTGATTGAAAAACATATTCTAACTTACAACTTGTTCTTTTTTCTGCAAAGCAAACACCTATAGCACTTTGAAGCACAACAGGAGCAAGGGATTGCGTAACCGCGTTGGGAGAAGAAGCAAGGAGTCCACCTTGTATAGTTGCATTATATCCTTGTGCAATAATTTGTGGGTACCAATAACCAAAAAGCTCATACTCTTTTTTGTAGCCGGATTGTTTGTCAGTAATACGGGCATTCCATAAAACACTTGCCGAATTTTTTTCGAAAGCGCCTGCAACCAACATTGCCCCCAGTTTAGCATTGGTAAAGGTGGTACCAAGATTTACTTGACCAATGGGTATTAATTTCGTCCAATTATTTTCTGCAATGGTTTTAGCATAAGTTAATCCAGCATCCACACTTAGGGAATTACCAATTTGGTATTCCCATCCGTAAAACTGTGCATACCTCAATAAAGTATGATAAGTTTCTTGCATGCCTTGCCCCCAAGATGCCGGTCCAACTATGCCTAATGATCCGGAGTATTGAAGAAGTGCTTCTTTTTTTAAGAAAGCCGTTTTGGTGTAGTTGAGGTTTAAATAACCGCAATACGCGCGATCTATATCGGCCGGAGATTTAACATTTCTTGCAAGCGGGGTATATATTTTTTGACTCAATTCAAAAGAATGTATTTGCTTAAGATCATTTTTTGATTGGGCAAACGAATAATTTAAAAAGAAACCGTTGGTATAATACGCATCATTGAAAACAAATAAATACGCATCGTTATCTGTTCTGAAAGAAAAGGATTTATTGAAATTTTTATCGGTTGATTGCTGAGCTGTTAAGGGAATGGCACTACACAAATAAAGAAATAGGGCGATCATATTTTGTTTGACGAGAGTAGCATTCATGTGTTTATATTTGTTCATTTTTTATGATTTCATGGAATGAGCCACTTAAATAGTTCGGTTGGCATACCTACCTTGTTGATGGTTACTTTAAGCATCGATTTTTTGGCTTAATGGATTTTACCTAGAATTCAATGTCAGTTGATTAGTAAACTATTAAACAATACTTATTTCATGATTAGATTAGTTAGGTTTTAATTTTTTGAATCAGCCGTTGAATTAATTCCGATTCGTAGCCTTTTTGTAAAAGGTAGGCCATTGTTTTAGCTTGTCGGTTAAGATATTGTTCATTTTTTAAGGAGGCCCACTTGTTGGCCACCAGTTTTTCAGCTACCGCTTCGTATTCTTCCCGGTTTATTTCCTTTAATCCTTTTTTGATATTGTATTCACTTACTTTTTTTTGTCGGAGTGCGTATACAATTTTGTTGATTCCCCACTTTTTTTGTCTGAAATACCCCCCGGCAAATAATTGAGCAAAACGCTCTTCATTCAGGTAATTTTCCTCAATTAACCTAGAAATAAGTTGCTCCACTTCGGCCTTTCTCAACCCAAAACTGTATAATTTTTCTTTTACATCGGCATGGCAGCGCTCCTGATAGCTACAAAAATGCTTTAATTTTAAAAATGCCTGTTCCGGTGTAGCAGAAGATTTTCTAGTAAACAATCCTATTTTTGCGTTAAAGTAGCAATATTTCCTGAAAAAAATTAAACAACATCTGTACTAATTTTTTGCAGATTCTGTAAAAACCCGTTAATTTGGTGTCTGAATCTTAAGAAATTACAGTAGGTTTGTTGAAGTAAAAACCATAACGACACATGAAATTTATTGTTTCCTCCTCTTCTCTTTTAAAACATCTGCAACAAATTAGCGGTGTAATTAATGCCAATACGGTTTTACCTATTTTGGAAGATTTTCTTTTTGAGATTCAAAATAAGAAGCTCAACGTAGTGGCTACGGATCTTGAAACGGTTATGCGTGTTCAGATGGATGTTGAAAGTAAGGACAATGGAAAAGTATGTATACCTGCAAAAATATTACTCGATTCTTTGAAGAATATAGCAGATCAACCATTAACCTTTTCTATTGATGCTAATTTTGCAGTAGAAATAACCAGCGATAATGGTAAGTATAAGGTAATGGGTGAAAATCCGGATAACTTTCCGAAAGAGCCATCTGCTGACGATACAACCAGTTTTAAAATGGCCAGCGGTGCATTATTAACTGCTATTAATAAAACATTGTTTGCGGTTAGTGGAGATGATTTAAGACCTGCCATGACCGGTGTGTTTTTTGAATTGAATAAGGAGTATGTTCAATTTGTTGCAACTGATGCTCACCGTTTGGTGCGTTATAAGCGTGTTGATACGCGTGCAACAAAAGCAGATTCATTTATTGTGCCGAAAAAGCCACTGAATTTATTGAAAAATGCATTGCCAGATAATAATGATGAATTAACCATAAGCTACAACAGCAATCATTTGTTTGTACAACATGGTTCTACTCACATGATTTGTAGATTAATTGACGCGCGTTTCCCGGATTATAAAGTAGTTATACCTACAGACAATCCGTACAGTTTAATTGTAAATAAAATTGATTTTCAAAATGCATTGCGTCGAGTAAATGTATTTAGTAATAAGAGTACCAACCAAGTTGCCTTGAATATTTCAGGCAGCGAATTACAGATGGCAGCGCAGGATGTAGATTTTAGTTTTGAGGGTAATGAGCGTATGTCTTGCCAGTATGACGGCGAAGACTTACAAATTGCTTTTAATGCACGTTTTTTAATTGAAATGCTGAATGCCGCTGATACCGAAGATGTAAAAGTAGAATTGTCTACCTCTACAAAAGCGGGTTTGGTAAAACCAACAGAACAAGGAGAAGGAGAGGACTTGTTGATGCTGGTTATGCCATTAATGCTAAATAGTTAATTTTTAATAAAATACATATAAAAAGCAGCCAATGGCTGCTTTTTTAATATAGACAAACCGCCATTATAAAACAGTTTAATAGCTTCCAGATTATGTTTAACCAATATCAGAAATATATTTTTATTATAGTATGCACTATAAGTAGTTTTTGGTTGATTTCTTGCGGAAACTCAAAAAGAGATAAAGCCTTTAATGAAGTAAAAAATGCCGGAAACAATGTACCAACAGATTTAAATGGAATTAAAGGAGTACAAATTGGCAATCAGGTTTGGTCTGCACAAAACTTATCAGTCAGTACTTTTAAAAATGGTGAAGATATTTTTCATGCTCAAACAGAAGAGCAATGGGAAACAGCAGGATCCGAAGGGGTGGCAGCTTGGTGTTATTATAATAACGATTCTGCTAATGGAACAAAATATGGCAAATTATATAACTGGTATGCAGTGAATGATTCCAGGGGGTTGGCTCCCGAAGGTTGGCATATTCCATCTTCCGAAGAGTGGACAACCTTATCTGACCATTTAGGCGGGGATGATGTTGCTGGTTTAAAGCTTAAATCGGATACAGGCTGGGCAGATAAGGGTAACGGAAACAATATTGTTGGATTTTCTGCAATGCCTGGAGGTTATCGATATTTTGGTGGGTTGTTTTTTAATGCAGGATTAGATGGTGGTTGGTGGACATCTACCGAGAGCGGAGAAGGGTTTGCCATGTTAAGATATTTATATTCGGTACACACTAATGTTTTTACCAATCGCCTTAATTGTAAACTGGGCATGTCTGTTAGATGTGTACAAGACTAAAAACCGAATAAAATTATTATGAGAAAATATATATTTTTTTACTGTGTATTGGTAGGTATCAATGTAACAGCACAGTCGAATCAAACGATAAAAAAACTAGCTCAACCATCGGCGGTTCAGTATAAATGGCATGAACAAGAGCGGATTATGTTTATTCATTTTGGTGTGGCAACCTGGTTGGGTCAGGAATATGACGACTATGGTAAGTTTGATTTGTCTAGAATTAATCCTACACAATTAAATACCGATGAGTGGTGTGAAGTAGCCAAATCCTGGGGAGCAAAAGGTATAATATTTGTTGCCAAGCATGTAGGTGGATTTTGTTGGTGGCCAACAAAAACAACGGAGTATAGCGTTAGAAATATTCCCTGGAAAAATGGCAAAGGTGATTTATTAAGAGATATTGCTGCTTCCTGTAAAAAAGCTGGTCTTAATTTGGGCGTGTACATATATCCCGGAGATGTTTCATTTGGAGCTGGAATTGGGAGTGGCGGAAAAACAACCGACCCAAATTTACAAGAAGCGTATAATAAAGTATTCAGACAACAACTAACAGAAGTGTTGGCCAATTATGGTAATATGTTAGAGGTGTGGTTTGATGGTAATTGTATAATAGATGTAAGTGATATATTAAAAAAGTATGCTTCCAATTCAGTAATCTTTCAGAGTAAACAAGCAACCATTCGATGGCCCGGTACAGAGTCGGGCATGTTAAGCTATCCTGCCTGGAATACGGTATCAGCTAAAAAACTGCATTTAGGATTGGCCACACAGTATGATGATGACCCCAATGGCGATGCATGGGCTCCGCTCGAATCTAATTTGCCCTTATATGATCACAACTGGTTTTGGAATCCAACAAACGAAAAAAAGCGTAAGTCGTTAGAACATTTAATGGAAGTATATTATAAGTCGGTAGGATATGGTAGTTTAATGTTACTGAATAGTACACCAGATACATCCGGAAAAATTCCTGCTGGAGATGCATTACGATACAAAGAGCTAGGAACAGAAATCAATAGAAGATTTAATCGTGCAATCGATTCTGTAACCAATCGTAAAGGTACATCAGTAGTAATACCCTTAAAATCACCAACTGCAATTAATCATATTGTTTGGGGAGAAGAATATAGATTGGGACATCGAATTAGAAAATATACAGTAGAAGGAAAAGAAAATGGTATTTGGAAAATATTGGCTACAGGTTCAAGTGTGGGTAGAAAAAAGATAGAATCTTTTGAAACAACAACAGTTAGTTCGTTGCGATTAAGGGTTGCAGCATCAGCAGCAAATCCAATCATTAATACTATAAAATGGTATAATGTAAAAGACTTTGTATTGCCAATAGAGCAAAAAATGGCAGCTCAATGGACCACCTGTGGGAACTGGGACACCAAAACATTTAAGGCCGGTATAGATACCATAGAAATAGATTGTAGTTTTTATATTCAGCAACCAGGGCAGTATGAAGTAAAATTTGTACAGGATGTAGCAGTAACGGGAACTTCTGTGAAAGAAGCAGTTTTAACGATTGATAATCAGAATACGATGCAATCTTATTTAACCAGAAAAGGATACGATGTATTTTATATAAATCGAACCTCACAAATCAGCAACAATAGTTCTACTAAAATAAAGTTTATCATGCACTCAGATAATGCTTCATTTCAAAACAGAGGCAGATTTATTTTAAGAAAAAGAACAGTTAATGACTAGTTCTTTATTAAAAAAACAAACTAAAACCAAACAACGAGTTTATTAATAAATAATGCTAAAGGAATAAATACTATTTGGGCAAAAATGGTTCCTAAAATACGAGCGAAAACAACCCATGTAAGATGTTTTCTAAAATACCCTTCTGTAATTGAACCTTCAATAACCTTGTCGGTCAAAATAGCATTATAAGGTTCAATAAATAATAACATGCCTAAAGAGCTAATACCATTTGCAATCCCACTCATGGAAAGAGCGGTTAATCGTAAAGAGGGAAGTAAAAAACCTGCATATAGACAAGATAAAACACTAACAGTTGAGAAACTATAC
>CANHJH010000086.1 GCA_947460365.1 Sphingobacteriia bacterium
GAATCAATGATGTTTTTTGAGTAATCAAAAATCATTTGATCTAAAGCGATGGAAAATTTATTAAAACGCTCAGGATCGGCAGCAAATAAATCTCGCATGTGTTTGCGATTCATCTCGTCTTCAAAATGCTTTTTTAATAAAAACCAAGCCTGGGTGTTCGTAGGATTTATGCGAGCCAACATAATTTCTTAATTAAAAATATAAGTTTTTAGACACCAAAGGTACTTATAACGATTGAATTACCCTAATAGTTTGGGAAATCATATCATAATTAACATCCAAATGTATCACCATCCTTACTATAGTAGGGGTCATTGCTATTGCAAATATCCCTTTTTCAGCTAAAGTCTGTGTTAAATCTTTTGCAGTAAATCTTCCCTTAACTTCAAAAATCACAATATTTGTTTCTACCGGAAACAAATTTCCTACAAAATCTTTTTCTCTTAGTGCCGCAGCAATTAATTGTGCATGATGATGATCTTCAGCTAGTCTCTCAACCTGATGAGTAATTGCATAAAGCGCACCAGCAGCAATAAATCCTGCTTGCCGCATTCCGCCACCAAAAACCTTACGGAATCTTCTTGCCCTATGAATAAAATCTTTATTACCCAATAGCACACTCCCAACTGGTGCCCCTAAACCCTTACTCAAACAAATTGAAATAGAGTCAAATATTTTACCGTAATCTAACGGGTTATCCTTTTTAGCAACTAATGCATTAAAAAGTCTAGCCCCATCTAAATGCAATCTTAAGTTATTTTGTAAGCAAACCTCTTTAATAGATTGAAAATCAATAAATTCATAACAAGATCCACCACCTCTGTTAGCAGTATTTTCTAAACTTACTAATGAACTAATTGGTCGGTGAACATCATCAGGATTATTAATAGATTGCAACACTTGTTTGGCTGTAATCCTCCCATAATTACCTTCAATTAACCTTACAGAAGCGCCAGAATTGAAAGAAATTCCTCCACCTTCGTATAAATATACATGTGATAGGTGATCACAGATCACTTCTTCGCCCGGTTTAGTATGGCATTTTATGGCTATTTGATTGGTCATGGTTCCACTTGGACAAAATAGGCCAGCCTCCATGCCAAAATAATCGGCACAAGACTTTTCCAACTCATTAACAGTAGGATCCTCCCCAAAAACATCGTCACCTACAATTGCTTTATTCATGGCAGATAACATGCCGGGGGTTGGTTTGGTTAGGGTATCAGAACGGAAATCAATCATAATTAATGCAAAACTGCCATTTTTTTTTAAATAATATACCTACAAAATTCAGGTAAAAATTGTAATTTTGCATACTAAAAGCAAAAATCAGCTATGAGGCAACTCAAGATCGCAACACAGATTACCAACAGAGATTCCCAAGCAGTAGAAAAGTACCTACAGGAAATTTCAAAAATCCCTATGATCAACCCCGAAGAAGAAACTACTTTGGCGCAAAAGATTAAAATGGGCGATCAGTTTGCATTAGATAAGTTGGTGCAAGCCAATTTACGTTTTGTGGTTTCCGTTGCCAAGCAATACCAACATCAGGGGCTTTCATTGAGTGATCTTATTAATGAAGGCAATCTTGGTTTAATTAAAGCAGCTCAACGTTTTGATGAAACCAAAGGGTTTAAATTTATCTCTTATGCTGTTTGGTGGATTCGTCAATCTATTTTACAAGCTTTAGCTGAACAGGGTAGATTGGTTCGTTTGCCTCAAAATAAAATCGGAACATATAATAAAGCCAATAAAGCTTATATGGCTTTTGAACAAGAACATGAGCGTGAACCTTCTACAGAAGAATTAGCCGATATTCTTGAAATGAGTGAAACTGAAATCAACAACATATTTCAAAGTAATACCCGACATACCTCTTTAGATGCACCAGTTCATGAAGCGGAAGATGTTGCTATGGGTGATTTATTGGAAGGTTCTGATGATACGGATGAAGATGTAATGAAGGATTCATTAAGAGATGAAATTCGTAGAGTACTGAAATCATTGAGTCCCAGAGAAGCTGAAATCGTAAATGCCTATTTTGGATTAGATGGTGAAAATGGTGTTACCATCGAACAAATTGGAATGAAATATGATTTAACAAAAGAACGGATTCGTCAAATTAAAGAGCGCGCAATTAAGCGTTTACAAAAAGCTCGTTACAGCAATGCGCTTAAAGCATATTTGGGGTAATTATTTTTTGTAATCGTAATTTAATATTTAAAAAAACGCCTCTGCATTACAGAGGCGTTTTTGATTGAATTTTTATACTTAAATTGATCATATTCATGCAATGTTTTAGATTAATTAAATTTTCTTTATTATTATTCTTTTTTAATAGTTGTGAAAAAGATATAAAAATAACTCCCATTGTGCAAGCACCTAAATTGGTGGTTGATGCACAAATTGAATACAATCAGCCTCCAATTATTGTGCTATCTAATTCATTGAATTATTTTTCTGTATTAGATTCTACCGATTTAGTTAATTCCATTATTAATAATGCAAAAGTCATGATAAATGATGGAACTAAATCAATACAACTTAAGTATTATGATGTGAGTGTGGTGAATGGTTATCAGTTAGGTTTTTATTCAAATGACAGATCCAATTCATCAGAAAAAATAATTGGTGAATTAGGGAAGACCTATCAATTAACTATAGAATTGGATGGAAATACCTATAAATCGGCGACTACTATCCCATATCCCACCAAAACAATTGATTCTATATGGTATAGGCGTGTACCTAATAGACCTGCAAATGATAGTTTTGTGATATTAAGTGCTAAAATATTTGATCCACCGGGATTAGGAAATTATATACGATACTTTACAAAAATTAATTCTAAAGATTTTTATCCCGGTTTTAATAGTGTATACGATGACAATGTTGTAGATGGTAAAACATATAATGTTGATTTACCCAAAGGGGTCAATAAAAATGAATTATTAGTAAGAGAAAACCAGGGATTTTTTAAAAAAGGAGATACCATTAGTGTTAAGTTTTGTAATATTAATAAATCAACTTACGAGTTTTGGCGTACATGGGAATATACTTTTCAGTCTGTGGGTAATCCATTTGCTTCACCAGGTGTAGTAATAGGCAATATTAGCAATGGGGGCTTAGGGGCATTCTGCGGGTATGCTGTTCAGTACAAAAATATAATTATTCCAAAATAGTAAAAGTCTTTTACTATTCTTCGGTAAATTGTGTCTCTTAAAATTTTAATAAATAGAAAATAACTAAAAAATGGATCAATCAGCAATAGAAAAAGTACAGGTGTTAATTATAGGTTCTGGTCCGGCAGGTTACACTGCTGCTATTTATGCAGCACGTGCAAATATGAAACCTGTGTTATATCAGGGTATTCAGCCTGGCGGACAATTAACCATAACTACAGAAGTAGAAAACTATCCTGGTTATCCCGATGGAATTCAAGGCCCTGAAATGATGGTTAATTTTGAAAAACAAGCAGCAAGAATGGGAGCTGATATTCGCTATGGCTTGGCTACTAAGGTTGATTTCAGTACCAGCCCATATAAGATATGGATTGATGAAGAAAATGAAATACATGCCGATTCGGTGATAATTTCTACTGGTGCTTCTGCAAAATGGTTAGGACTAGAAAGTGAACAACGATTAAATGGTTTTGGCGTAAGCGCTTGCGCTGTTTGTGATGGTTTTTTCTTTAAAGGAAAAGATGTAGCAATTGTTGGGGCTGGCGATACTGCTGCAGAAGAAGCTTTATACTTATCTAAACTTTGTAATACGGTTCATATGTTTATCCGAAAAGATAAAATGAGAGCCAGTAAAGTAATGCAGGATCGTGTATTGAATGCACCTAATATAAAAGTATACTGGAATACAGATACTGAAGAGATTTTAGGAGATAAAAAAGTGGAAGCAGTAAGAATAAAAAATAATCAAACTCATCAATCGCAAGATATTCCTATCAGTGGTTTTTTTGTTGCAATAGGCCATCAACCTAATAGCGATATTTTTAAGAACTGGATCACTATGGATGAAACAGGTTATATACTTACCCAACCCGGCACTACTAAAACAAATATTGAAGGTGTTTTTGCTGCTGGTGATGTGCAAGATAAAAACTACAGACAAGCTGTAACTGCTGCTGGAAGCGGATGTATGGCTGCACTTGATGCAGAAAGATATCTGACGGCTAAAGGGGTACATTAATTTAAATTATTATAATACCAATCATTTAATGACTCATTCACTTCAAATTCATTTAAAACAGGTTCGTTTCTTCTCTTTTCATGGGATATATAAGGAAGAAACTATGGTTGGTGGTGAATTTGAAGTAAATATGTCGGTTACTTATGTCCCTTCAGACTTCAATTTTACAGATATTAGCAATACCCTCAACTATGTATCTGTGTATGAATTGCTGGCTAAAAAAATGGCCATTCCAACACCTTTATTAGAAACTATAGCTACAGAAACCGCTACGGAAATTCTACAACAATTTCCACTTTCTACTGCTGTTTTTATTTCAATAGACAAAATTAACCCACCAATTGAAAAATTTCAGGGTAGGGTAGGCGTATCATTTACTATTCAAAGAAAATAATATGAATCGTTTTAGTCAATTAATGTTCATCACTTTATTGAGTACTTTATTTTTAAACGTAAGTGCACAAGACCTAACCGGTTTATTAAAAGAAGCAGAAAGCTTCGAAAAACAATTAAAAGAACCGGAAGCACTGGAAAAATATAAACAAGTTTTACTAATAGCACCAGTTAACTTCAAAGCATTGGTTAAAGCAGCTGAGTTAAATGTATTAATGGGTGGCAAACAAAAAGATAAAAACAATAAACGTCTTTATTTTGAAACAGCTAAAAACTTTGCCGATAAAGCATTTCAAGCTGACGCGAATAATGCAGACGCTAATTATTTAATTTCAATGGTTTCAGGGAAATTAACTGATATTGAATCTGACAATAAAAAAATTGTTGAACTGGTTAAAGATGTTAAAGTATATGCAGATAAAGCATTGATTATCAACCCTAATCATGCAAGAGCTAATTATACTTTAGGTAAATGGCATTTAGAAATGGTATCGCTTTCAGGGTTTAAAAAAGTAGCAGTAAAACTATTATATGGTGGATTACCAGAAGCTGATTTAAACAAAGCCATTTTGCACATGGAAAAATGTAAATCATTAGAACCCTATTTTGCACCTGCATACTTAGACTTAGGTAAAGCCTATATCGACAATAATCAAAATCAAGCAGCTATTGAAACATTAAATAAGTTATCTAAACTGCCCATTAGAAGTACTGAATATATGGTTATTAAAGAAGAAGGTGCTAAATTGCTGGCCACATTAAATTAATTAATATAAACATTGAATTCATGGAACTTAAAGACTTATTTCAAGAAGCAATTTTAAACAGCAAATCACTTGCTGAAAAACCAGATAATGATACATTACTTAAATTGTATGCGCTCTATAAGCAGGCAACAGAAGGTGATAACAGTTCAGATGGACCGGAAAATGCATTTGATTTTGTAGCAAAATTTAAACATGATGCCTG
Source organism: Sphingobacteriia bacterium (assembly GCA_947460365.1). GTDB lineage: Bacteria > Bacteroidota > Bacteroidia > Chitinophagales > Chitinophagaceae > Sediminibacterium. Next base: position 5,563 of record CANHJH010000086.1, read on the forward strand.
GTCTAAATTAAAAGGCTTAACGAAAGACACTGCCATGCAACAATACGTAGACTTAATTAATAATTTAAAAGGTTAAATCTTTATTTGTTTCCATCGGTTGCTTTTGATATACCAAAATGAAGGGATTAACATTACTGACCAATATACCCATTCGCTTATCCAACCCCAGGAAATAGACATATTGAACTTTTCCAAAACTACATATACATACACTAAGTAGAAACCAATTGTTGCTAGCTCGGTGTATAAATTCATTTTAGAATTTCCTGTTCCGGTAACTGCATTTACCCAAACAACTGAAATGGACATTAAAATCATTGCTATAGATACGATTCTCATTACTGGAATCGCAGCTGTTATAAAGTCTTCTCCCTGACCATATATACTTAAAAATGTTCGGGGAGATAGATTTAATAATATAAATACCAATACAGCAAATCCTACACTCCATTTAAGAATTCGATAAATTAAAGGGACTACCTCCTCACGTTTACCTTGTCCAATTACATTACTTACCATGGTATTGGTAGTAGCAGCAAATGCCCAGGTAAAGCATCCAAAGAATCCAAAGAGGTTTCTCATGGTATTAGAAATGGCCAAATCTCTTGTGCCATGGTGCTCTATCAATATGTAAAAATATTCCCAACTCATTATACTGATAGTATGTTGCAATATCAATGGGTACGACTGATTTAGAATTAGACTAAAATACTTTTTTTGGTATTTAACTTTTTTAAATAAATGTAGGTCTTTGCTGATGCCCATTATTTTTATAACACCAAATACGGCTAATAATCCGGTTAATTCAGCGATAATGGAAGCGTATGCAGCACCATTAAACCCTAAATTGGGCAGTCCCAACTTGCCATAAATAAACCCATAATCTAAAATAATATTTACAACAGCTTCTGCAGCAGTTCCAATAACTAAAAATTTACTTTGATTAGTGCCAACTAATAATGCATTTCGCATCTGATAAACATATAATATAGGCAAACCAAGAATTCGAATGGACAAAAAGCTAACCGCCATTTCTACACCCGCTGCATCATGTAAGGACCAACCCAATACAGTGGGAGCTATATATTTGGTTAATAGAAACCCAAAAAGGGCAAAAAACAAAGCAATTCGAACCCCATGCCAAAATAGTACCCCAATTTCATCTACTTTGTTTTCACCAGCCCTTCTAGAAATTAATGCCTGAAGTCCACTATTGAGGCCATTTCCAACTACTGCAAATAGTAAATAATACACTCCGGTAATACCGGCAATGCCTAATTCCTTTTGTCCCAACCCGCCTAAAAAAATATTATTAGTTATAAAATTAATTTGAGGAACTATAATGGCTGCTGATATTGGTAAGGCAATTCGAAGAATTTGTTTACTATTGGTATCAACTTGAAGATGTAAATTGGAATTTGTGCTGCTCATATGAACGGTAAAGATAATAAATTGAAGTTTGATGTAGATTGATTCTTAAAGGCGATGAATTTTATTTATTTTGCAGGTAATTTAGACAAATGGTCGTTAAAAAGATAGGAATATATAATGATAATATCATCCCGGATTCCAGTCATCAATTGGTAATTGAGATTGGAAATGATGAGTTGATGTGCCTGTCTAAAAATTTAATTACGCTAGAAGTCATTGCATTTGAGATTTTTGCTATTGAAAAAGAAGATAATATCAATTGGAATAAAATATTATATGCCTTTAAGACAACTTCTGAAATATTAAAATATAAATATCAGGAAGTTAAATGTTTTTTTAATTTAGACGAATTGGTATTGATTCCGGAAGAAATGCAGGGAGAATCGGCTGCGGAAGATTACCTTAATCTAATATACGGTGAAAACAATAAACAACTGCTGTGTTACGAAAATGTTACTTATGCCAATCATTTTATTAATGCATATAGAGTACCTAAAATAATCATAGAAAATATTCATCAAACATTTGAGCATTGTCAGTTAGGGCATTCTTATTCTGTTATTTTAAAAGATGTAATGGGCAGAACAGACCTACATCCCTTTTTTCTTAAAATACAATTTTATACCAATCATTTTGTTTTAGGGGTCTGGAAATTGGGGAAACTGCAAATTATTCAATCCTATAAATATTTTCAGCCGGAAGATGTTATTTACTATTTATTAAGGATTGTTCAACAATTTGAAATGGATGCATTACAAACAGAATTGGAATTAAGCGGTATGATTGAAGAAGAATCTGATATCTATGTAAAGATGTTGAAGATTTTTGGTAACATCAAAAATCAACATATGCTTCCCAATGGTATTTTTCAAAATGTTACGACAAAGTATCCTGCTTATTATTTTTCTCCTTTTTACAATTTATCGTTATGAGAATTATTTCAGGAAAATGGGGGGGGAGAAGAATTAATCCTCCCGCGAATATGCCACATACCCGACCTACAACTGATATTGCAAAAGAAGGACTGTTCAATATCTTACAAAATAGAATAAATTTTGAAGGGATTACTACACTTGATTTATTTGGTGGTACCGGATGCATCAGCTATGAATTAGCTTCTAGAGGTGCTGCTGATTTAACCATTGTTGAAAAGGACCCAATCATGTTTAATTTTATAAAAAAGAATCTGGAAACTTTTGGAACAACGGCAAATTTACTAAAAATGGATGTCTTTAGTTTTTTGCAATCTTGCTCAAGTCAATATGATTTTATTTTTGCAGGCCCGCCCTATGCACTAGGTACTATAGATGAGTTACCCAAAATAATAGTTAATTCAAAATTAATAGCACCCGGTGGCTTTTTTGTGCTAGAGCATACTCCTCGTAATGCGTATGAAAATTATGCTGGATTTTCTTTTGTTAGAAATTATGGTACAACCGTTTTTTCGTTTTTTACTTGTTGATGTTTACCAGATCAGTTGTTTAAAACCGCATATATTATAGCGTTAAATATAATGAAACCATTTTTTATTAGGATCCCAGCTTTCTAATTCTTTGCATACAGCTGTTAAAAAGCTGGCACCTATACTTCCATCTATAATTCTGTGATCGTAACTTAATGATAAATACATCATATGTCTGATACCTATAGAATCTCCTTCCGGAGTTTCTATTACAACAGCACGCTTTTTGATGGCACCTACTGCAAGAATGGCTACTTGAGGTTGATTAATTATCGGTGTTCCCATTAAACTGCCAAATGTTCCTACATTGGTTAAAGTAAATGTTCCACCAATTGTGTCATCCGGCTTTAATTTACCATTTCGGGCTGAATCAGCTAATCCATTTACAGTATTGCATAATCCAACTAAAGTTAACTTATCTGCTCCTTTTATAACCGGTACAATCAGATTGCCACTTGGTAATGCTGTAGCTAACCCTATATTTATATCTTTTTTAATAATTATTTGATCCCCAATTAATGATGAATTAATCATAGGGAATTTTCTAATAACCCTAGCTATACACTCCATAAACATGGGTGTGTAAGTTATTTTTGTTCCTTCTCTGTGTTCAAAATCATGTTTAACTTTTTCGCGCCATATTACCATATTGGTTACATCTGCCTCAGAAAAGCTTGTTACATGTGGACTTATATGCTTACTGTCTACCATGTGTTTGGCAATTAGTTTGCGCATTCTATCCATTTCTATAATTTCAGTCTCGCCGGTTGTTAAAGCAGACGATGTATCATTGAAATTATTTTTAGTATTAATTACGTCCGGTTTGATAGCTGCTGGAACACTGGAAATTACAGGTTCTTCGATTGATTGAATAGGGGGAACGAATTTCTTAACTGGTTCAACAGGAATACTGGAAACCTTAACATCTGTAGCGGAAGTTATGCCTGAAATATTACCGGAATTTTTATTGGAAATATATTGAAGTATGTCTTTTTTAGTTATTCTACCTTCATTACCGGTTCCTGGGATCGTTTCTAACTCTGCTAATCCTATATTTTCATTGTTTGCAATATTCAACACAAGGGGAGAATAAAATCTATTCGAGGAAACCGAATTAGAAATATTTGAAACAATAGTAGAAGAAGGGGTGTAAGGTATTTCTTCTGGTATTTCTTCTGAATTATTGGGTACTTGTTCTGCAACTAAAGGTAGGGGGGAAGTATGCTGAGTACTTACAGCATCTCCGGAAGCCTGGGTTTTAATACGAGCAATGACTGTTCCTATTGGCACTACCTCATTTTCGGTAAATAAAATTTCAATTATTTCACCTGCCGCAGTAGAGGGTACTTCACTGTCAACTTTATCTGTAGCAATGTCTAAAATGGTTTCATCCATTAAAACAGTATCACCTGGTTTTTTATGCCACTTTAAAATAGTAGCTTCCATTATACTTTCGCCCAATTTGGGCATTACCAATTCAGCTATTGCCATACAATGTTTCTAATTTTCGACAGCGTAAAATAACAATTTAAACTGCTATATATAATCAATTCTTAAATGTAAACACTTAACGCTCAACAAATATACCGTTTAAGCAGAAAAAATGACTTAAGAATTTTTTAAAATAAATTGTCGAAGCATATTCAACGCATTTGTTGCTGTTAGTTCGATATTTTTTTTCCTATCAAACCGAAAATGGAAGGATTGGGCAATGCATTCATCTTTATTGGCTACTGCAACCCAAACCAAACCAACCGGTTTTTCGTCTGTAGCGCCGCCAGGTCCCATAATTCCACTTACAGAAATCGCATAATCTGTTTGCATAACTTCTCTTACAGATTTTGCCATTTGTATAACCGTTTCCTGACTAACCGCACCTACAGTGGTAAGAATTTCATGTGATACACCCAGTAATCTTTCTTTGATGATATTTGCATAACTAACAACAGTACCGGTAAAAAAGGTAGATGATCCCGGATGAATACTTAACAAATGAGCGATATAACCTCCCGTACAACTTTCAGCAGTTGCAACAGTTTGTTTTCTTTCATTTAATAATTGACCTACAACCACTTCTAATGTAACATCTTTATC
>CANHJH010000087.1 GCA_947460365.1 Sphingobacteriia bacterium
TGAAGTAGCTGCACTAATGGGTGATTGATTAACAGCAACAGGCACATTGTTGATGTATGCCAACGCAGCTTGTATGTTTTTGTTGGCAGGATTTTTAGTCAGTTCTTTTTTTAGTGCTGCAATAGATGCGCTAGAATGTATGGTAGCCAAAGCTCTTGCGGCATTATCGGCAAGACTGTCTTTCAGTAACAGTTTACTTAATGGCACAACTGCTGCATCATTTCCTAACAAGCCCAACTCTTTAATAATCAGTTCTTTGGCAGTATAGGATTTAACTGCTGTTAAACCGGCACATAAAAAGTTAGTGATGGAGTTGTTTAATGTTCGGTTGTTTGCAACACTATGCACATAGGCATTAACAGCATAGTTGGCTTTTGAATTAAGCGAGTCGTTGTCTAGTAATAATAACAATGCATTCCATTCTGGCTTATTCCATGTTTGCATTTGTTGCAAAGCGACATCAGCATCAGCTGTTTTTTGATAGGGAAATGCTTCAGTGATTTTTAGTACTGTTTCCGATTGAGCAGAAATTTGTACTGCGCATTGAAGCATAATGAGTAGGGGTAATATATATTTTTTCATTAGTAGTTGTTTTTAAATAGTCCAGGGTGCGCGCATAGGAGGATTAATCATTCGGTTGGCTTCATCATCGTTCAAAAACACTTGAGCAACCGGATCAAACCGAAGTGTTCTACCTAATTGCAAGGCAATTTTACCCATGTTTACAATAGTACAAGAGCGGTGTCCGTTTGATTCATTTAATGCAAAAGGTGTTCTGTATTTTACCGAGTCTAAAAAATTAGTTACCTGCGGAGTTGGGTCGGGCATCATAGCCAACTTTTCTTTTAAATTAGGAATAGTTGAACGGAAACCGGCAAACAGTTTTCCCTGAGGCCCTTCTATGTATGCTGCATCCGGATCTTTCGCTTCTCCATCTAAAATAATTTTACAACCATCTGCATAGGTGTAGGTAATTTTTCTGAAAGTGCCGCAAGCATCGGGGTGTTGTTGTTCAGCATCTACCTCTACCAAAACCGGACTGGTTTCATCTTTTCCTAAAAAGTATTGAATAGGATCTAAATAATGTTGACCCATATCTCCTAAGCCACCACCATCATAATCCCAATATCCGCGGAAAGTGCCATGAACACGGTGAGTGCTATAGGGTTTATAAGGTGCGGGACCTAACCAACGGTCGTAATCAAGTTCTGCCGGTACGGCTTCGGTCGGTAATTTTGTTTTACCTACCCAGTAAAACTTCCAATCGAACCCGGTGGTTTTACTTACGGTTACAGTAAGTGGCCAACCTAACATACCCGATTCCACTAGTTTTTTAATGGGATTAACGGTGGTGTTCATGCCATAGAAATTGCCTTCAAATCGAAACCAGGTATTTAATCGGAACATACGCCCGTATTGTTTCACAGCTTCTGCCACGCGTTTGCCTTCGCCAATGGTGCGTGTCATGGGTTTTTCGCACCAAATATCTTTACCAGCTTTCGCAGCTTCAATAGCCATTATACCATGCCAATGCGGAGGTGTGGCAATATGTACAATATCTACTTCTGGAAGTGCAATCAGTTCTCGATGATCGTGAAAAGTTTTAACGCCGCCACCAATCATGTTTTGGGCAGTAGTTAAATGGTTTTTGTCTACATCGCAAATGGCTACTACACGGGTACCGGCATAAGGAATATGGCCGCGTCCCATACCACCCACTCCAATAATACCTTTGGTGAGTTGATCACTGGGAGCAAGATATCCTCTACCTAATACATGACGTGGTACGATAGAAAAGCCGGCTAAAATAGCAGCGGAATTGCGTAAAAATTTACGCCTGGTTTTTAGATGGTTGTTTTTCAAAATGGAACAGTTTGTTAGAAAATAAATATACTCAATAAACAGCACTCCTCCAATACATGGAGGTATGGTTGATCACCTTTGAATGATAAATGGAAAAACCAATGATATTACAGTTACCCATAGGAAATATTTTACATAAAGAAACGGTATTGGAAGATGATTTTAATTCGGAGTGGGAAGGATGGGAAATAGTTTCCGATGAAACCGAGAAAAGCTTTGTCAAAGACAGTTTTTATTGGATGGAAAATAAAAGCCGCAGCAGGTGGATGTTTTATCATAAAAAAATGCCTATTAAAAACAATGAAAACTTTATTATACAGGCACAGATAGAATTATTGAGCCATAAAGGGTACGGACAGTTTGGATTGGTTTGGGGATTCGATGCTCCGCATGAAGTGTTGAATCGGTTTACGGTATCGGTAGATAGCAATCGATGCTCGGTATGTCAATTCGAAAAAAATCATCATCGCGTATTTCACCGATTTAGTGCACCCTTCGAAAAAAAATCATTGGCCAAACACCAACAAACTTTCACTATTATGTTGTTAGAAAAGTATTATTATTTTTTTGTGAAAGATCAACAGTTGCCGGTATATAGTTGTCACCAGGCACATTTGTCGATGGAGGGATTTCGGTTTGGTTTTTATATAGAGCCGGGCATATTAATGCGTTGCGATAAAATAACGGTGAAGCGATTAATTACCAGTCCGGATTTTACAGACACAACCTGGGCGTTAAATTAAAAATTAAAAAACATCATCCTAAATAATGTTTCTGCATCAAATCAATCCGATCACGAATCAATTTCTGTAGAGAAGTAGGTTGATGCACCAAACAGTTAGCGCCCATCGATAAAATCTTGGCAATCAATTCTTCATTTACCAAAACGGTAATATTTAATTGAATCTGGGTATCATCTTTATGCGTAATTTTTTGCGAATCGTGAAGAGGTTCTAAAGTCACCAATTCACTGATGGGATGAAAAACAGTTAACGCAACCAATTCCGGCTCAGCAGCGGTTTCCATGATTCCGGTAGCGTATTGAAAAAAATTACTAGGGTCGAAATCTACTCGAAGTTTTTGTTGCTCTTCAATAACAGATAAATCAAATAGTCGATCTAAACCAAAAGTCACATATTTGTTTCGGTCATTTCTCCATCCAATTACATACCAACGATTTCTATGTTCTTTTAAAAGATAAGGTATGAGTTGATATTGTTTGGTTTCTTTTTTATAGATGTTTTGGTAAGAAAAGTGGATGGCATATTTATGTTGAATGGCATCGTAAATGAGGTTGATCCATTCAAACCCTTTGGTGTCAATCGGTTTTTCAAATTGCACTTTTTGGTGAACAATGGGTTCGTTATGTGTAAAGCCCAAAGAAAATCGGGTATTGATTCTTTCGATGGCAGATTTGAAATTAGCAAAAACAGGAACTTGTTTGTATTGATATAACAGTTGCGCAGCAAAATTTAAAGCTTCCCATTCATCATCTTCCAGATTAAGTTCGGCAATAGAAAATCCCTTTTCGCTGTATACATAGCCTTTTTCAAGTTTAGAATAAACAATAGGCGCATTGTATCCCATGGGTTCGGGTTGTTTCATAGCCGCTATATCTTTTTCTATAGTTGAGGTAGAAATATCGGTATTCAACAAATCGCTGCATTTTTTAGCCAGATAGCTCAACGTGGGAAATGGATGGCGCTTACTTGTTATACAATCGTTAATAATACGGTATCTAACAACAGCTGATTTGTTTTTGGGCATTAGAAATAATTGAGGCTGTAAAATAAAACAAAATCTTTAATTCACTCCTCCAATACAGTAAGGACACCCGATATAATTTCATTAAATAATTCAAATGCAAAAAGTAAAAATTCAAAAAACACAATTATACCAAAACCATAAGCATGGGTTACATAACCCCCCAAAAACTTATCAGCAAATTTAAAAAAAATTAGGACTGATTTAAACTAATATAATCCCGTAGGGATGGAATAATAATAGAAAAAAATTAATTACAGCAATCGAAACCCCGTAGGGGTGATATAAAAATCAAAAAATACAATTATGAAGCATTATGTTCCTGAAGATGCAGCAGAAAGGTTAGCGCAATTAAATGAGTGGCTTACGAAAGCAATATACAGTGAAGATTTTTTTGAAGATGATAAATGGTTGCCGGTAAGAATGAATATTACCAAGTGGAAAAGTAAAAGTTACGTATTGGTGCAGCGGTTTAAACCAGAAGATTTTGATTTTGAATCGGAAGAGTTGATGATGTTGTATTATATCTGTAACGCCATCAGTGAAATTATGTTGTTTGAAAAAGAATCGAGAGAAGCCGGATTAAAACAACAATATGAAAAAGCAACCTTGTATAGAGATTTTTCGAAAGAACGTAAAGCAGCTCTTACAGAAGATGGGAATAACAGTGACATCGTAATTAATTTTTTTGCGGTAGAAGGCAACGCACTTATATTAAAGTGTATTGACCAATATTTTATTCAACAGACCATTCGGGAAAGACTTAGGTTATAATTTGATCAATAAAAACAACGCTAAAATAGATCATTAAGCAATCTACCAAAGTGTTTTATAAGATAAAAATACAACAATCAAAATGACCCTACAAACAAAGCGGTTACTTTCGATAATGGTAGGCTGAATAAAAAAATCACAGCACTTGTTTATATATAAGCATATTCATAGAAGTGTCGGTTAGCTTCGCTAAAAACAACATCCATTGTCAACCAAAAACAGTAACAATCAACCAATCATAACTTCCGACGGAGCAACAATAATTGCATCCGGATTGCATGATTTGTTGCACAAAAAATTTCTGATAGAGGGCTCTACTCAAATTCAGTTGATACCATTGGCAGAAATCATTTATTTGAAAGCAAGTAAGAATTATACAGAATTTATTTGTGTGAACAACAAAACGTATTTATCTACGAATACGTTGAAGCATCAGGAAGAAAAGTTACCGGAAGAATTGTTTATAAGAGCGCATCATGGATTTTTATTGAATTTATTTCATTTGAATCATATTAAAAAGAACAATGAATTAACGGCGTGTATGTCTAATGGAGAACAGATACCCATTTCTACCAGAAAGAAAAAACAGGTATTAGAATTTATTAATCGGTCGATTATTGTTTTAGACAAAGCAATTATACCGCAAAACAATACAGTTAATCAATAGGTATAGGCAGATGATAATCGTGCAGAATTGCTACAATTAATGAAAATAATTTAGTAGTTGAAAAACCAAAAATAGCTGCAAGTCATGAAAAAAATCATCCAAATAGCCATTATAAGTTCATTAATTACAGCGCTGAATATAGGATGTTCAAAAAGTTCAAATAGTCCTGCATCATCAACGCCATCAACACCCACTACACCAACAACGCCCGCGCCTACTGCAAACTTTACATATGCTGGAGAGGGGTTAGCACCATCCACCGTAACGTTTACCAATTCATCTGCTAATGCAAGTAGTTATAGTTGGGATTTTGGCGACAATAGTACATCAACAGCAACCAACCCAACACATACCTACAGAGTTGGGGGCGTGTTTACGGTAAAACTAACTGCTACCGGCGCAGGGGGAACGAACAATACTACTAAAACGGTGAATATAACGGCACCGACTAAGTACACGATTACAAAGATCACGTTGGATTCAATACCATTTACGAATGCAAATGGAGGAAGTTGGGATATTGGAGCTGGTCCGGATATTTATTTTAAAATTACCGATATAACCACATTATCATTATGGGCTATGTCAACAGCCTCAAGTGTTAAAATTAAAGATCAAAAAAGTTTACCATTACAATTTTCATTGACTCCTCCATATCAAAGTTCAGATTTAACAAAAGATATAGTTATAGCTGTTTGGGACTATGATGGTGGTCCATTGCTAGATGATTTTATAGGATATGTTCAATTTTCAATCCCATCTTACAAATCAGGTGTCAACTCTTACCCAACATCTGTTTCTGGTTCTTATAAAGGCACTAAAATCATCCTTTCATTAACTTGGCAATAAAATAAATACAAATGCTTGTTTGGTGAAAAAGGCGGTAAACATTGTTTGCCGCCTTTTTAAGTGTAGTTGTTGTAACCGATTATAATATGAAAAAAGTTCCCCTACCTATTACTACTCTTTCTCTTTATTTGAGGACTTATTAATCAATGGCGTATTTATTTTTTCACTTCTTTAATTAAACAAATCAATTTTTTGTCTGAACCCATTGCCAATATGAAACGGAATGAGTCCTAAATGTTGCAATCGACCTATGATTACACCTGCTGGCGTTCTGAATTTATTGGCAAAATCATGAATCATTTCTTCACTTAATGGTGTTGAATCAATAATTTGTTGCAGTTCATTTTCTGTCAACAATATTTTAGCTGCAAAAGCATTGGCTTCTTCTTCTTTCTCTAAGTCTATTTTTGTTCCTTCTACATTTTCTAAGAAAATGTCTTTTTTCCCGTGCAAAATAATATGTGCTGCTTCATGAAAAAATGTAAACCAAAAATGGTCGTTGGTTCTAAACCTTCCAGATAGCTGAATGATAGGTTTGTTATGAAACCAACGAGTTGCACCGCTTATAGGTGCTTTAGGTAAATTTTGAGTGAACACAACAGCCACGCCACATTTGGCACCAAAGCTTTGCAGTTGTTGGGTGTAATCATCCGGCATTAAAAAAGCCAATTCTTTTATTTCTGCTAAGGCATCTTTGAATTTCTTTTTATCAAATTCTGCAATTTCAATTTCTTTTGCTTGAATTTCACCTTTGCGTAACCATGCAGAAATGGCATGTGGACTTTTCGTATGAGCTAATGAAACTCTAAACGCAACCGAAACCTCTTCGTCAATGTAAATGCGTTCCCATTCATCTGTGCTTGCCACACAAAAAAATTTAAGCAGGCTGTCTACCAAAACGTGTTTTTCTCTTGTGTTGGGCAGCCAACCGAATTTTCTCATTTCATTTACAGGAAAAGCACTTAGCCAGTCTTTTTCTTTTTCTAGTTCTTCCTGTTGTTGTAATTCATATAATTCTTTACGGTATGTCTTTTCTCTGTTCAGCCAAAAGCTTGCAGTAATGCCCAACACTTTTTCCAATTGAAAAGCAGTTGCCGTTGTGATTGGCTCTCTACCTTTGATGATGTCATTAATTTTCTCCTTGGGTCTTCCCATTCTTTCGGCAAGTTCAGCTTGGCTCATGCCAATAAAATCAATGTGCTCCTGAATAGTATCACCAGGAGGGGAAAGTAAAGATTTTGCTATTTCAAGTGTTGTTGCCATGTTGTTTGTTTTAATCTGTTTGTTAATGGTAGTCTTCAATTTCGTTAATCTGAATTTTGGCGACTTCTTCCCAATTCAAACCGCCATCGTCTTTTTGGGGTATTGGTTCGTGGAGTGGCTCAAAAATCATTCGGTAGTTGCCAGAAATATCTACCGCTAATTTGCCTTTGCGGTCCCCTGTCAGTTCGTGGCATCTTGCTGCTGGAATGGTTCTCATAATTGCTAAATTGTCTGCATCGGTTAAGTCCTTCAGCCTTTGATTCACCTTGCGAGCCAACTGTCCAAAGGATTTTGCCATTTCCTTTGGGTCGGTTAGTTGCTTTTCGAGTTTTCGGCTTTTGTAACTTATTTCCAATGAAAAAAAATATTATTAACGAAAAAGGGTAACAAAAATAATTATATTTTTTGAACTATCAAAAAAACGTTTGTGAGGCTGGATAAAAGAAATTTAAAAAAGGGCGGGTTGCTTTTTGTTTTGAAATCTGTTTGTCAATATAATATTGCCCGAATTTCGCGGATACGCTCCAACAGTTCATCAAAATAATCTTTACCAAATCTTTTGCCTTGTTTGAGGCGTTCATCATCTAACACAAAGCCTCTTATAATGAACTCTCTAAGGGTTTTTGTAGCCCAAATACTTTTAAACCCCATTTTTCACTCCTCCAATACAGTGAGGACTCCCCCACTACTTTTGGTATAAATATAAAAACATGGAAAATAAGTTATACGAGCTGAACCGACTGGCAACAACAACCAACGATGAAAACAATAACGCCGACAACGGATTTACCATCCGATTACCATTTGAGGTATTGAAGCAATACTACCCGGCACCCGGCATAAAAATATATGCGCCGGATTCTGATTTTATTAAAAATCCCATTATGTTGGAAGCCTGGACAGTTAAAGAAGGACAAGAAAAAATGAAAAAAGAAACGGCCATCAATTCAAAAAAATGGATGACTACCGTAAACTACAAACAGCGCAGTGCCATTTATTGGCCACCCATGCAATGGAATGAAATTTATGATTTTAAAACCGATTTAATGATTTCTGTAAAGTCATTAAAAAAAGAATACAATCAGCTGTTTTTGGCGTTGTTATCTAATACGTGTTGGTAAAAAAAAACAAAAAAGGGATACAATTAGGCCAGCGTATAAGACATATTTTTTATATGTAAAAGACTTTTGAGTTTGTAACAAAAGACTTTATACATGCCGGTTACGATGGCGCATCGGCAGCATTAACCAAAAGCCAAACGGAATGGATGCAGTTTTCAACCCATAAGAAAAATAGTCAAGTATAAATAAAATAGGGATAATAGTTTAATTTCGGTCGGGTTGAAAGCAAAGACTGAAGTGCAGGATTTTGGTGATGGCGGTTACAAAGTATTCAATGGAAGATAAAGTATGCCAACCGCCAAATGCCTTCGATGCGACTTGACTTTTTTGTTACTTTTTGTGTCAAGACAAAAAGTAAAATATAAATAACTTCGTTACTTCATAAAACGAAGGACACTAAATACAACAAGCTTATAACAAATACCAGCTTGCAATCAAAACAAACAATAAGCCTTAAATGAAAATATTAATAACTGCCGATTGGCATATAGGCAAAAAACTACACAATGAAGATTTGAGTGAAGATCTTCAATTGTTTTTCGAATGGTTATTAAAAACTATTGAAGAAGCATCCATCAATTATTTATTAGTGGCAGGTGATGTGTTTGATCACAACAATCCCTCCAACGAATCCACAAAAATTTACTATAGCTTTTTACAGCGGTTAAGCCGTTTAAATTGTAAAGCCATTATTATTGCCGGCAATCACGAGTCCCCTTCTTTTATTGATGTGCCGCGTGAATTATTGGCAGCTTTTGATATTCAGGTCTTTGGTATGTTTCCGGGTATAGATAATGTTTCCAAAATATTTGTTCCACTAAAAGATGATGAAGGCAATACGGTTGCGGTTGTAGCGGCTATTCCCTTTTTGCAAGACAGATTTATTCGTCAAGTTGGGGAAGGGGAAGGCGCTAAAGAAATAGCCGAAAAAATAAAACAGGGCATGCAATTGGTAATGGCACAAATTGGAGAAGCGGTTAAAATGGAATACCCCAATATACCCACTATCGGCATGGCGCACTTGCATGCACAAGGTGCCGAAATGAGTGAGGCAGAAAGAGAAATACAAATAGGCAATCAGGAAGGGGTTCCTGCAAGCCACTTGGAACATTTTGATTATCTGGCATTAGGACATATTCATACCGGACAAGCGGTTGTAAAAGGTAAAATACAATACGCCAGCAGCCCCATATCATTGGGGTTTTCTGAAAATAAGTATCACCATAAAGTGCTGCAGTTAGCAATCGTAGAAAGCACCATACAAGAAACCTTTATTACTGTGCCAAAGAATCGTTCCTTATATCAATTATCGGGAACAATGGATCAAATAGAAATACAAATTAAATCCCTCCACAATAAATATTCGCTTCCAGCATTGTTAGACATTAAAATTCAAGAAGCAACCTTTAATCCAACCATACAAGATAAATTAACAGCTTTAAAAACCGAACTGGCTAAACAGCAAAACATGAAAATTGTAAACACCAGAATTATATTTGATGATAAAGCTGCACAAAGATTTTCAACTACATTTAATCCAAATGAATTGAATGAACTACATCCAATTAAAGTAGTAGAAGAATTAATTCCGGAATCAACAGCAGAAAACGAAAAGCAACAACTGATTGAATTGTTTAGCCAAATCTATGCTGATGTAAATCAAGCCTAGTGAAAAGTCAAAAGTAATCGCTCAAAAAAGCAACAGATAAACACACATGAAATAGCCATAAACAAAATATGCTTAACAGCCGAAAGGTTTATCAGGCGTATTCCATGTGGCAAATAAAAGCAATAGATAAACACACATGAAAATTGTTTCCTTACAGTTTAAAAATTTGAATTCTTTAAAAGGAGAGTTTAAAATAGATTTCAGTAACCCGCTATTAGCCAATGCCGGTTTATTTGCTATTACGGGTCCCACCGGAGCAGGCAAATCAACTATATTAGATGCAATATCATTGGCAATGTATTCTAATACACCGCGAATTGGTGAGATTAATAAAAATACCATTGGCGACAAAGGTGTGATGGTTACAAAAGGAACTAAAGACGCTTTTGCACACCTGATTTTTGAAGCAAACGAAAAACAATATAAAGCAGAATGGGCCATCTACTTAAATAGAAACGGCAATTGGAGTGATGTTACGCATAAACTAAGCGTCTGGGAAAAGGACACCCTCACGCCCTTAACTGAAAAAAAA
>CANHJH010000088.1 GCA_947460365.1 Sphingobacteriia bacterium
AAAACCTGATGGAAGCTATACATTCACCACAACTGTTCCTGGAATTTATTTATATATGGTTCCGGTTTGCGCTCCCGGTCAGACAGCTAATTGCCCGCTGGTGCCTTTAAAAATTACGGTACTTGATCTTAATAGTAAAAACAATCCGCCAGTAGCTAATACGGATATTGCAGCTACTAAATTAAATGTGCCTGTTACTATTAAAACACTTGCAAATGACAAGTCAAATAATGACAGTATTAGCCTGGTACCTGCTTCTGTATTAGTTACTACTTTGCCTAAATTTGGTAAAGCAGTGATAGATAGCTTAACGGGTGATCTTACTTATACTCCAAATACCGACTTCGCAGGAAAAGACACATTGTATTACGTTGTTTGCGATAACAGCCAAACCAAACAATGTGCAATAGCCATGCAGGTAATTACTGTTTTAGATGCCAATTCGTTGAATACTACTTTTGCCTCCGACGATTATAACAGTACAATTGGCACAAAACCCATTACAAATAACTTGTTACAAAATGATATTGATCCGGAAAAAAATACACAAATTGTAACACCGCAAGACACTACATTGCCACAAGGCAAATTTGTATTAACTAGTGATGGCACCTATACATTTACGCCATTAAGCAATGTAGAAGGACCAATAAGTATAACTTATTCGGTTTGTGATAACGGAACGCCTACTGCATGTACAAAAGCTACATTATATATTTTAATTAAGCCACAAAATATATCCGTTGGCTTTAAGCCGGATATTCAAAAAAATGTGGAACAAATTACTCCGGTAAATAACTCGAGTTACAATGTATTATTCAAAATTAAAGTAGTGAATAATACTAGTGTGGACTTCACTAGAGTTCAGGTTCAGGACAATCTTTCTGATGTATTTAAAAACGGCAGTAAATTTATTGTACAGGAGTTACGAACTTCAGATTCTTTATACAAAAATCAAATGTACGACGGCGTTAGCGTTATAGATTTAATTACACTTGATTCTAAATTACCTGCGGGTAAAACAGATTCCATACTTTTATCTGTTGAAGTAAATACTACTAATGCCACTGATAGCAATTATTTAAATATTGCAAAGTTAACGGCATTGTCTCCTGAAGGTGATACGGTATATGTTGAATCTAACGATCCGGTCATTAATCCAACGGATAGTACTGTCAGAATGCCTACTCCATTCCTTTTAGCAGCAGATGACGTATTTATACCAGATGGATTCTCCCCCAATGATGATCTGACTGATGATAAATTTGTCATTAAACATGCTCCTACTACAACTATTTCACTATACGTATTTAATAGGTGGGGCAATGCAGTGTACAATAATTTTAATTATAAAAGTGATTGGGATGGTAGAAGTGCAACATCAAATGTATTGGGTCAATATTTAATTCCGGGCACTTATTTTTATATGGTTACAGCAACTAAGGCATCTGGAACGATTAAAAAATATGTAGGCACTTTAACAATTGTCAGGTAATAAAATAACCTATGAGCAGTCATCAAAAAAAGGGCTGCTTTTAAAAGTAAAGCAATGAACACTATAAAAAAACTGCTGTTTTTGTTGTTGTTATTGAGTTTGTTCGGGGATGTTTCCGCACAAACTGAACCAATGTATTCACAGTACATGTTTAATATGTTAAGTATTAATCCTGCTTATGCTGGTAATCGTGAGGCATTAAGTTTAAACACCTTTCATCGCTCACAATGGGTTGGATTACCAGGTGCACCAAGAACTACTTCAGTAAGTATTGATGGAGCTATAAATGATAATAGGATAGGTTTAGGCTTGCAGTTATATGATGACCGTTTAGGTGTAGAAAGAGCAACAGGTGCAAATACGATGGTATCTGCCAGAATTCACCTTTCAGATCGAGCCATTTTATCCGGAGGGTTAATGGTTGGTATGATGAACTATCGGGCAAATCTTATGCAAGTGTCTAATCGAATCACTCAAGATGATCGAGTTTTTGGTCAAAATTATGAAAAATGGATGCCAACAGTGGGTGCAGGTATTTTTTACAATACCGATCATTTTTATGCAGGGATATCTGTACCGAATGTGTTGCGATCCAGATTGTCCGATTTCGACGTAATTGCATCTGGCATACAAATGGCAAATGACTTTCATGTTTTTGTTAATCTCGGTATGATGGTAAACATGGGTGAAGATGTAAAAATAAAACCATCATTGATGCTAAAATCGGCAAGTGGGGCGCCTTATGAAGCAGATATAAATTTAAACATATGGTTGAAAGATATGTTTGGAATTGGAGCTTCATACAGAACCGGAGATGCAGTTATCGGAATGGTAGAGATGCAAGCCAGTAAGCAATTTAGAATTGGGTATGCTTACGATATGACTCTGTCTGAATTAAAAGCTTTTAATAGCGGTAGTCATGAATTGATGTTACGATTTGAATTTAGTCGGAAGCAAGGATATAAATCTACCAGATTTTTTTAGTGTATGAAAAGGTTCGTAATTATTTTAATTTTATACTTACCTGTTCTTAGTTTAGCTCAAAAACGCAGCGGAACTAATTCTGCAATCGTTGTTGCAAAAAGAGAATTTGCCAACCTGCGTTATGCATATGCCATCCCATTCTATAAACGCCACCTTAAGAGCCATTCTAATGATGCAGAGGCCTTGATAGAATTAGGCTATTGCTATAAAATTAATAATCAGTACGATAGCGCATTACTTTATTATGAGAAAGCCTCATTGCTTGGCGTAGTAAAAGACAATGTATTAGCAGAGTTATATGCTAATATGGGCATGTATGATAAAGCTGTAACAGCCTACGATGCTTTAATTTCAAGAAATAATACAGATACTAGTAGTGCTAATTTTAAACTCTACAAAATCAGGCAGAAAGGTTTTTATAATCATATGGTGTATAGTCAGGATTCCATTGACTACAACCTGTATTATTTAAAAATCAATACACCCATGAATGAATTTAGTCCTGTATTGTTAGGTAAAGGCATTGTTTTTGAATCAAATCGTGGCCACAGAGTTCGCCGTAATAAAGAATTTGGCTGGGATGCCAAGCCCTTTTCACAATTGTTTTTTCAGCCTTCCAAACAAAACCTTAGAATAGACAACTTAAAATATTCTGCCTGGACAGAAAAAAAAATACGCAGGAGTACAACAGATTATACCTTGAACTCTGTTAATGACAATAGTATTTTTTCACCCAATTTCGACTTAAAACGATATAAATACACTGATTTAGTGAAAGTTCCTTTTCTAAGTGAACAATTCCAATCTCAAAAGGGAAACTATGGCTCTATTTGCTTTACAAAAGATGGTAAGGAAGCTTTTTTTACTAAAAACCAAAAAATAAGAAATGGAATTAGTGAATTAGAAATCTGGACTGCGAAAAAGAGAAATAATAACGAATGGTCCAAGTTTACTAAACTGTCTATCAACCAAAAAGGATCTTCTATTTTTCATCCTGCAATTTCAGATGATGGAACAAAATTGTATTTCGCAACTGACCAGAAAGGCGGATTTGGCGGAACTGATATTTATGTTTCTAAAAAACAATCGGATGGTAAATGGGGCACGCCCGTAAATGCCGGGGAAATCATTAATACAGCTGGTAATGAATTGTTCCCCACATTTTATGGAGGGTATTTGTATTTTAGTTCGAATGGTCATGGAGGATTAGGCGGCTTAGATGTATTTAAATATGTATCTAAAAAAAATAGGGTAGAAAATGTTGGTGCTCCCGTAAACAGTAATAAAGACGATTTAGGATATAGCAGAATTGGTGCCGGCGGTTACTTTAGTTCAAACCGTTTTGGCAGTGATGATATTTTTGAATTTGAATACGATCCAAAACCACTTGTAAAATTATATGGCAAAACGATTATTAATAAATTATCGCGTAAAGATGTACAAGTGAAATTGTACAATATAGATAGTACCCGCATAGTAGATAGTACCCTTGTAGATTCTGCTGGCAAATTTATGTTGCTAGGTAGAAGACACCATCAGTTTAAAGTTGCCTTTGATGATGGAAAAGGACATCGATTAACAAAAGAGGTATCTACAGAAAATGATGATAAAGATTTAGGCCAATTTGATTTAATGTATGAGGATGATGTTAATGTTAATGTCAATGTCAATTTTAATGGGGGATCCGATAAGAGAAAGTTGCCTCAAAAACGAAAAGAAGTTGATGAAGAAGTTACCGGAAGTGATGTAAGAAAGTTTGTAGTATATTATGATTTAGATAAATCTTTTTTAACTAAAAATGATAAAGTTGTATTAAATGAGTTGGTAAAACAATTAAACAATAAGAAAGAGTTGAATGCAGTAATTGGTTCTTTCACAGATTGTTTAGGTGATATGGATTATAATATTAAATTATCTAATAATCGATCTGCCGCTGTAACTAGGTATTTGAAAGAAATGGGAATTGCCGCAGGTAGAATTATAGAAAGTCATTATGGAAAGAGTTATTTAGTTAAGCAATGTGAATATAATCGATATGATATAGCTGAGCAATTAGCTAACAGACGATCTGAGGTTTTTGTAACTGCCAATAAAAATGAGACCTGGGAGATTTTAAATAAAAAAGAAAGAGATCCGGTTACCCTCTACTCAAAAGATATAGAGCGTCCTGAAAATTTGTCTGCTCTAAGAAAAGGCGGAAGATTATATAAAATTCAAAATGAAGCAGCAGCAAATACTGATACAAAAAATTACGCTCAATTAGATAAAATAGAATCTGATGAGGTGCAAAGTGTAAATAATACAGACACTTTGGTATTTGCGGTGTTCTTTAATTTAGATCAATACGATTTAAACAATTCATTTGGTGCTTTGATAGGTCTGAAGGATTTGATGAACGCTTTTAAAGAGTACCAATGCATTATAAGTGGACATACTGATAATGAGGGGAATGCATTGTATGATCAAAAGTTATCAGAAAGAAGAGCAATTACCGTAAAAAATTATTTTATAAGCTACAATGTAAATCCATCCCGATTAAAAGTGGTTGGATATGGAAGTACCCGACCAGCTTCCAACTATAATAATGATATGGAAGAAGGATGGAAAAATAGGAGGGTGGAGATTCGATTGTTTAGATAAAAATTAAAAAATAAAAAGTCATTTCCTCATAGACCTTATAAACAAAAAAGTTGGACCATTGTCCAACTTTTTTGTTTATAAGGTCTATTGATATAACTCATACTTATTTAATTTACACGCTAGTATTTCGTTATGTATTTTCGAAACATCCACTTAGATCGGTTTTTTAAAACACGTGTCATTATATAGAATTACGCAAAACCGGTTTACACAAGTAAATGCAAAAAATTATTAATCAACTGCTAACTAACAATTGGCTGTTGAGCAGCAACCCATTCATTAATACCACCGCTATAATTGCTTATATTAGTGTAGCCATTTTTTACGAGTAATGAGTAACCAATGGCTGCTCTATCACCTCCCTGACAATGGATGATTACTGGCTTGTCTTTTGGTACTTTATCTAGATTTTGTAATAATGTTCCAACAAATACGTTTTTTGCGCCTGCAATATGTCCACTATTGAATTCAGCCACACCTCTAATATCAATTACTTCAGCATCCTGGTTTGCTTTTACGGTTTCAATTGTTACCATATTAGACTTTGATAAAGTTCCAGTGTATACTTGACTAATTTTAGCAGCATCCACAAATCCATAAATATTGTCTAAACCAATGCGCATTAATTTTCTAGTTAAATCATCCATTTGACTAGCATCTGCCAATAAAATGAATTGCTCATCATAAGAAACAAACCAACCCATCCAAGTTGCAAAAGAATTATTTCCTTGTATATTAATGCTACCTGGGATGAATCCATTTTGAAAATTAATTTTATTTCTTGTATCAATTAATTTGATACCCTTGTCTGTAGCTGCTTTTAAATCAGCACTTGATAATTCTTTGATCTTGGGCACTTCGGTTAATAAAGGACGATTTACTTTATTCAATTCCTTCATTTTTGCAAAATACTTTGGAGGTTCTGGCTGATCTGTCAATAAAAACTGAACAAACCCTGCTTTATCTGCACCATACTGAAATGCCCAGTTTCTTTTTTTCTCATATCCTACCGTGGTGCTGGGCACTGCACCCAACGCTTTCCCACATGCCGATCCTGCACCATGCCCAGGCCATACTTGAATAAAATCTGGCAAGTCTGAAAACAAATTGATCGACTTGTACATTTGTTCTGCTCCTTTATCTTGCGTACCAACTAATCCTGCCGCTTTTTCTAATAGATCTGGACGACCAATGTCACCAACAAATACAAAGTCCCCTGTAAACAGCATGACCGGCTCTTTGCTTGCTGGTGTATCTGTCAATAAAAAACTAATACTTTCTGGCGTATGCCCAGGAGTATGTAATACTTCAATCTTTAAATTACCAATCATTAATTCGGTGCCGTGCTTTAAACCTTCATGCGCAAATTCATATTCCCATCCTTCTCCACCTTCGTCAGACAAGTACATTTTAGCGCCGGTTACAGCTGCTAATTCACGAGAACCTGTCAAGAAATCGGCATGAATATGTGTTTCAAAAATATGCGTTATCTGCATATTATTTTGTTTTGCAATTTCTAAATAAGTATCGATATCACGTTTTGGATCGATAACTGCTGCGACACCAGCTTTTTGACAACCTATAAAATAACTAGCTTGTGCTAAAGTTTTGTCGTATACGTGTTGAAAAAACATAGTAAATAATTTTATGATTAAGAATTACGAAAACAAAAATAAGGCTTATCCTTATTGTATGTTTTCAGATTACAAAGATGGGCTCAAATAAATGAATGGTTGGTGATAAATATCACAAATCACTTGTCTATATTATAGGGCAATGTTGATTTGTAAAAGATCTCAATTTTTTATTTACCAATCACATTTAACATATCATACAACCCGCCGCCGTTATATACTTCCGTAAGGCCTTGCTGATTAAGTAAAGTCTTTGCCATGCCGCTTCTATTGCCACTGCGACAGTAAACAACAATAGGCTTAGGCATTGCGCTGATTTCAGACACTTTAAAAGCAACTTCTTCCAATGGGATATTTTGCGCTCCAGGAAAGTGCTCGGATTCAAATTCCATAGGACTTCTTACATCAATTATTGTTGCTGTTTTATTTTTGATTGTGTTAATCAAGTTTTCCATAGTTTATTTGTTTTTAGAATAAGGGCCGATTATTCCTCCCTTATATTGAATTAAATGGTTAAAATGGTTTATTTAAAGTATAGTTCATGGTCAAACATATGCAGAGATAATATAATTGCCGCTGTTTATTAATGTGGTAAATCTACCTCAAACAGCTATTAAGTTGTTAAAACCGCTTACTTTTCAAGTAGAAACAAAAATCATAGATCTATTACCTCCTGCACAATGTACAGCATCGTTTTTTTCTGGTTACCTAAAGTATCGGTCGTTTCCTTTCGCATATTTTTACCACATGCCGAACCAACACCTTGAGCTAAACAACCAGTGTAAATTGGTTCAATTTTCATAATTGTTTTTTAATGGGTTAATAAATTATTTCTATCACAAAAATGAAACTATTAATTACTATATAGAGTGACATTTGTCACGCCTAAAAAAAATAATAATAAAAACGGTAGTTGCTCAAATTTTAGTTTTAAAACTGTAATTTTATTGCAAGTAAAAGGTAAGTGACAAATGTCACTTACCTTTTACTTGCATATCAGCATCTTTGCTGAAAATAACAAAAATGGAAATTATAGGCTATTTAGCTTCAATATTAATTGGCATATCACTTGGTTTAATTGGTGGCGGCGGAAGTATTCTTACAGTTCCTGTATTGGTTTATTTATTTCATGTTGAACCTGTTTTAGCAACCGCTTATTCACTTTTTATTGTGGGTTCAAGTAGTTTGGTAGGCGCTTGGCCTAAGTACAAGCAAGGATTTGTAAATTTAAAAACAGCGATTATTTTTGGAATACCTTCCATCGTCTCTGTATATCTAACGAGAAAATTTTTAGTACCTGCTATTCCAAATGAGATAGCAAATATGGATGGCTTTGCTATAACAAAATCATTATTAATGATGATGTTATTTGCAATACTAATGGTAGCAGCTTCATTCTCTATGATTCGTTCTAAAACAAATAAAGAGGAAGTTGCTGAAGGGGAACAAAATTTCAATTATCCAATGATTTTATTAGAAGGGGCTTTAGTGGGTGTTTTGACTGGCTTAGTTGGTGCTGGCGGTGGATTTTTAATTATCCCAGCACTGGTGATGTTGAGCAAGCTTCCAATGAAACAAGCAGTTGGTACTTCATTGCTAATCATTGCTGCTAAATCTTTAATAGGATTTACTGGGGATCTTGGTAATAGAACTATAGATTGGACCTTGTTGTTAAGTGTTACTGCTCTTGCAATTGCGGGTATTTTTATTGGAGATAAATTAAGTAAACGAATTGATGGGAATAAGCTAAAAACTGGCTTTGGCTGGTTTGTTTTAGTAATGGGTATTTATATTATCGCTCAACAGTTATTTTTTCCAACAGGAGGCGGCGGTCACTAATCATTCAAAATTGATATCATGATAAAGCCACTTCTGTTTAGTATGGCGAGCATTTTTTTGCTTTTAACGCAATTAAATGCACAACACCAAGAGCTTAATGAAGATCCAAAACTTTGGGGTAAATCTAAGAAAGAACTAGATAGTGCAAACTTATTGTACCGCTTTCAAATGGGTACGATGCATGGTCATTTTAGATCGTTTTATAGTAGCACTTTTAATAAAAATAGCGAAGTTGAATTTGCACAAGCAATCGGAGGGGGTATTCAATTTATTTCGAAGCCAATTTATAATTTACGTCTAGGTGTTAGTGGCTTTTTTGTGTATGATATACTGTCTTCAGATTTAACAAAGTTGCACCCACTTTCCAACACATTAAATAGGTATGAACTTGGTTTATTTGATGTCACCAACCCTGCTAATAAAACAGATATAGATCGTTTAGAAGAATTATATCTACAATATCAAAAAAACAATATTACCGTTACAATTGGGAAACAGTTATTAAATACTCCGTTTATAAATTTACAAGACGGCAGAATGCGCCCTTCTGAGGTGCAAGGTGTTTGGACACAGTACAAAAACAAAGAAAATAAATTTTATGCAGGTTGGTTAAATCGGTTTTCTCCAAGAGGAACTGTTGAATGGTATAAAACAGCTGAATCTATTGGCATTTATTCTGTTGGAGTAAATGTGGATGGGAATAAGTCTGGGTATAAAGATGCCCTTGAATCTAAAGGGGTTGCGCTTATCGGGTCTGAATTTGAATTATTTAAAAATCATCGATTGCAGTTATGGAATCAATATGTTGAAAATATTTTTAACAGTAGTTTGTTTCAGTTTGATAAAACACCAACTATTAAAAGTCCCATTTACTATGGATTGCAAATTATTTCTCAGCAAGTGGTAAATGCAGGCGGCAATGAATTTATTGATAAAACCTATTTTAATCCCAATCAATCTTCACTTGTTTTAGGAGCTAGATTGGGTAGAAAAAAAGGCCTATGGGATCATTCCATTAATTTTACCAGAATTACTAAACAGGGCCGTTACCTTATGCCTAGAGAATGGGGGCGAGATCCTTTTTATACTTTTTTATTGGGCGAACGTAATGAAGGTATGGGAGACTTGAATGCATATGTTGTAAAATCTAAATTTATGGCTAAAAAACTACCTCTTCAGTTAAATTTGGGCATTGGATATTATGATTTACCGGACATTCTGAATTTTGCCATGAATAAATACAGCTTCCCTGCTTACGTTCAATACAATCTGGACGCACGATACGCCTTTAATGGATTTTGGAAAGGATGGGAGGCGCAACTCATTTATTTTTATAAGGATGCTGTGGAGGTCACTTATAACAATCCTAAATATTACATCAATAAAGCGGATATGGGACATTTTAATCTTATTTTAAATTTCCACTTTTAATTGTTTAGGTCAACTGGTAGCCAAATGTGATAAAAGTCACTTAATTTATTATGAAATAAACTGATTTTCATGTTCTAAAGAATGCCAATATGAAAAGTAATAATTCTGACCGAAGGAGTTTTCTAAAAAATGCAACTATATTAGGTATGGGTATACCAGGCGCACTATCAATTAGTAGTCGTGCAAATGCTAATGAAACGGCAGGTACTTTAGACAATACATCCAATCCAGCAACCACAGCCTTTGATAAACAATTCGGTAATGAGTTTAGTATTTTCATTACTACCGACTTGCATGCACAAATACACACGCATGATGAATTCTTTTGGGAAAAGGATAAGGCCGTCTATAAAAAAAGGGGTGGGCTAGCAGTCTTAAAAACTATGATCAACCAATTAAGAGCTAAATACCCTCAAAATATTCTTTACGATGGAGGTGATTATTTTCATGGG
>CANHJH010000089.1 GCA_947460365.1 Sphingobacteriia bacterium
GATTTTCATGTAGCGAGACCGGGATTTGAACCCGGGACCTCAGGGTTATGAAGATTTTTTGAGAAAATGAAAGCGTTGATTTGTAGTTAGTTATGTTTTCACAAAACCGAAATCAACCGATTTCAGTCGATTTGAGGGGGTGTTTTCATGACACAGAGATGTTTATGGTAAATACAAATGTTTTATCCAATTTAGCAACGCTTACAGACGAAAGATGCAGCTTTAATGCGATGATTGAGTTTGTGACGATTAAGAAACTAAAGGGTTGAACTTCGTGCAGGAAAAGTTTTTCAAGATGAAGAAGTGGCGGATTTTTAGCATAAATGTATCTGCGGGGTACAGAATCATTACTTTTGCAAAACCGAAGTTATATGCCGTTTTATGCATTTAAGTAATGCAAGTCTATTAGTTTTTGATATTGCATTTCAAATATTCTATTCGGCAAATACTTGAAAATATTTTTAACTATAAACTCTATAAACTTATTACTCTGATGAGAAATCTTTCCATAATTCCAAGATTGTTTTACTATATAATTTACTTTTTCATTTCTCAATTTATAGTACTCTTCAAAATTTTCAGGAGCAAATCCTTTCGTATGAATTATTTTTGATAGAGTGTAGGCATCTTCTATGGCTTGACAACCGCCTTGTGCAAGGTTTGGGGTAGTTGCGTGGATTGCATCTCCCAAAAAAACAACTTTGCTTTTATACCATACCTCTTTGTGTGGTTCTAAATCCCACATATCATTTCTTATAATCAATTCAGTGCTGTCAATGACTTCACTTACTTCTTTACAAAATTTTTGAAAAAGATTTTTTAAATCAGCATTTAAAGTGGCTTTATTGTCTTGTATATTTTCTTCTGAAATTTTGCAAGCATACCAATAGTATTGGGTTTTATTTAATGGAATTGTTGCAAAGCGTAAATTTTCACCCCAAAATTCAAGGTATGCTGAATGATAATTTGATGGTAATGGACAAGTGGCTATTCCGCGCCAAATAGTTTGACCAGAGTAGCGTTTCTTTACGTGGGGAAACAACTGTTTTCTGAATATAGAATTAATACCGTCACAAGCAAAAACATAGTCAAATTCTTCTGAACAGCCATTTTTGAAAGTTAATTCAACACTATCTTTTTTAGTTATAAAACTTTCTACTTCGGCATCAAACTTCACATTTAAATGGTCGATTTTATATGATAAAATATTTATCAATTCGGCTCTATGGATACAAAAGCCGCCATTTTTGATAGGTAGTTTTCTAATTGTTTCGCAGTCTTTATTTACAATGATAGCATCTTCAACAAAATATCCTTTTGCTTTTATATCATCGCCTAAACCAATTTTTTTAAGAATAGTATATGCGCTTTCACTTATGCCAATTCCTGCCCCAACTTCTCCAAATTTAGAAGCTCTTTCAAACAAGGTATATGGAATGTTAAATTGTTGAAAACAATTTGCTAAAGCCAAGCCACCAATCCCACCTCCGATAATTCCTATTTTCATATATTATTTTCTGTTTTTTAGGTCATCTAAAAATGGTATACAACTGTTTCGGTCTTGGCTAAGGTGGCGATTTTCACCACAAAACTAACTGTTCAAATTTAGCATAAATTGTCAAAAGAAGCACGGCAGCCTCGTTACATCAGAAAGTTGATGGTAATGGGTTGCAACTTTACCTTAAACCTATATTGAAAATGAAAAAAATGCAAACACAAAAAATGTCTCTTTACAGAAAGATATGATGGTTTTTAAACAAAAAAAGAGGTCGAAATGACCTCTTTTTGATTTGTGCTCCCCCTTCTGGACTTGAACCAGAGACCCTCTGATTAACAGTCAGATGCTCTAACCAACTGAGCTAAGGAGGAGTATTTCCCTTGCGGGTTGCAAAAATAAGGGATTCCTCTTTTCTACAAAAAAAAATAAACTAAAAATTAAAAAAACTTGTGGCCGGTATGCCAACAAATACCCCATCCACCTCAATTTTTACCGGATAAGTCTTCAAATAATAACCCTCTCCGCTTGTATTCCTGCCATTTTGCAGGCTAAACTTATACCGATGTAAGGGGCAAACCACGTTTCCCAATGCATCTATACTGCCATTGGCCATTATTCCGCCCGCATGCGGACATTTATGCGCACAGGCAAAAAGTTGATCCCCTTGTTTGGCCAATGTAATGGTTTTTGAACCGGCTGTTATAACGCTTAAATGATTGGGTTGCCAGCTAATCTCGGCTTCACTTTCGGCAACTTTAATCCAATCAATTTTTTTATCTAACATGCTTTTTACCTCTTTTTTATTCGAAATCCTGCGCTTAATGAGTAATTACCTATTAATACAGCATGGTTTTGTACGGATAGCGTACCTGGTACATATCCCTTACTCTTTGAAGAATTAACTCTCTCAAAGCATCCATGTTCTTTCTTTCTAATGCCGATATAAATACACAGTTGTGATTGGTTATTTGCTCCCACTTCTCCTTCAAATCATGTAAAATCTCCTGTTTAACCGAAGATTCCAACCACTCATCAAAGGTCTTTTCTTCGTACAAATCCATTTTATTGAAAATGGTAAGTATCGGCTTTTCAAAAGCTTTTAGTTCCTGTAGGGTTTTATTTACTACCCCAATTTGATCTTCGTATTGCGCGTGCGAAATATCTACCACGTGCAGTAAAATATCGGCTTCCCTAACTTCATCCAGGGTACTTTTAAAACTTTCCACCAGGTGATGGGGTAGTTTACGAATAAAACCAACGGTATCGCTTAGTAAAAAAGGGGTGTTTTCAAAAACTACTTTGCGGGTGGTAGTGTCTAGGGTAGCAAATAATTTGTTTTCGGCAAACACTTCACTCTTGCTCAACACCGTCATCAGCGTACTTTTCCCCACATTGGTATAGCCTACTAAAGCAACCCGAATCAGTTCGCCACGTTCTTTACGTTGGGTAAAAGCCTGCTTATCAATTTCACTTAATCTTTTACGTAGGAGGGATATTTTGTCTTTCACAATACGTCGGTCGGTCTCAATTTCTGTTTCACCGGGTCCTCTGGTTCCAATACCGCCACCCTGGCGCTCTAAGTGCTTCCACATTCCTTTTAATCGAGGGAGTAGGTATTGGTATTGTGCCAATTCTACCTGCACTTTAGCTTGTGCGGTGCGGGCTCTGCGGGCAAAAATATCTAAGATCAAATCGCTTCGGTCAATGGTTTTTACTTTCAGCTCTTTTTCAATATTAGCAATTTGAGAACCGGTCAATTCATCATCAAAAATTACCAGTTGAATATTCTTGCCACTTAAATAGTTGCCAATTTCTTCCAGCTTTCCTTTCCCCACAAATGTTCTGCTATCGGGGTGAGCTAGGCGTTGCGTAAATCTTTTTACAGCAATAGCGCCGGCTGTTTCAGATAAAAACGCCAATTCATCTAAATATTCTTCTGCCTGCTCTACCGTTTGGTCTTTCGTAATAACGCCTACCAAAAGGCACTGCTCCTCTTTAGCTATGAGTTGTTTTTTCTCAATCAATGGTTCAATTTTTACAAAGTTAACCTTTTTCAAAAGGTATATAAACAAAAATGCCTCTCTGATTACAAAGAGGCATTTATATAGCTAAAGTTATTATTATAATCCGCTGATACCAATACCAATACTGTATTTGTTCATATTGGCACCAACTCCATCACGCAATACACCATTTATGTTATAGCTACCTTGTATAGAAAAAATTCCGTACCCAATTCTGCCGGTAAGGGCAATTGACGTACCGTTAAAAAATTTCTTGCTTACTTCTTTTTCAATAGCGGGGGTACCCGACAATGATTGACCGAACTTATTAACTAAATCCTTTCCTTTACTGTAAGATTTTAGCAAGGTTCCTATTTTAGCACCCACTGCAAACTTCCATGATTTATTTACATTATAGGGATTGCTGAAGTAACGAATTTCAACCGGTATTTCTAAGTACAAAGTGGTTACTTTAAACTTCCTAAAATGATCGATACTATCTGCAATGGTAAACGGCAGTTTAGCAGCGTTAGACGTTACGTCTACATTGGTATTTTTAAAGAAAATATTACTGCTTCCAATACCTGCACCAATACCCAAACTCATTTTTTGGTTGTTTTTAAAGGGCTTGTCCAGCATAAAATACACATTAAAATGTCTGCTGAAACCACCACCGGTACGAACACTGTCTGGGCGGCCCGACCAACCATCTGCACCATACTGAATCATAAAATGATCTTTTGTACGAGTACCTAAATCTAATTTTTTAGAATTGGTTTGTGCAAACGCACTTAAACCAGTAAGTAGGGCAAATAAAAAGAAGAATTGTTTTTTCATGTCTGTCTATGTTATATTTTATTTGTTACATGTAGTTCGCCGGATAAACATTTCAATTGTTGTTAATACTATGTTTATGGCTCATTTCACGAACAGTTATTTGCTAGATGAATGATCTTGCAGTTGGCAAAAATAGTTGAATTGCCTTCATTTTTTTGGTTAAAAATTAGCCAAAATAACTTCTTTTTATGTTCACATCGTTGTTTTTAATCCCGAAACGCACAATATTTTTTATATTTACCCTTTATTCATGTTAATTATTACTATACAGCGCATGAATGGTTGATCTTCACTGAATTAATTAGATACTATTTTGAATTTTAGAGAACTAGGGTTAAACGACCGATTATTAGAAGGAATTGATGCAATGGGGTATGAAACGGCTACTCCTGTTCAGGCTCAGGTTATACAACCTATTTTAGCAGGCAGAGACATTATTGCTTCGGCACAAACCGGCACCGGTAAAACAGCTGCTTTTTTGTTGCCCATTATACATAAAATGCTCACCACGCCTCATCCGGCAAATTTTATTAATGCGCTTATAATTGTTCCTACCAGAGAATTGGCTATTCAAATAGCAGAAACCATGGAAGGATTAGGGTACTTTACCGATATCAGCTGCATGGCAGTTTATGGGGGAGGTGATGGAGGCTCTTTTGTAACCGAAAAGAAAGCCTTAAGCAGTGGGGTAGATATGGTTGTTTGCACGCCCGGAAGAATGATTGCACACCTGAATATGGGTTATGTGAAAATGAATCAGGTGAATTATTTAGTGTTGGATGAGGCCGATCGGATGCTGGATATGGGATTTAATGATGATATCATGAAAATCATTTCCTTCCTTCCTAAACAGCGCCAAAATCTATTGTTTTCTGCAACTATGCCGCACAAAATGCGCGACCTGGCTCGTAAATTATTACAAAACCCGGTAGAAATCAATATCGCTGTTTCTAAACCACCTGAACAAATTGTACAGGAAGCTTTTGTGGTATATGAACCACAAAAAATTCCTTTAATAAAATACATCCTCCGCAATAAAGCATATACCAGAGTAATTATATTTTGCTCTAAAAAACAACAGGTAAAACAATTGGCGGCTGAATTAAAGCGCACACAATTTTCTATTGAAGAAATTCATTCCGATCTGCTGCAAGACAAGCGCGAACAGGTATTGCAAGATTTTAGAAATAAGAAAATAAAAATATTAGTTGCCACCGATATTTTAAGTAGAGGCATTGATATTGAAGAAATTGAACTCGTCATTAATTTTGATGTACCTAATGATGGGGAAGATTATATTCATCGTATCGGAAGAACTGCACGTGCTTCCAGTTTAGGCACTGCCATTACTTTCATCAGCGAAGCGGAACAAAATAAATTTGCTGCCATAGAAACCTTATTAGAAAAGCAGGTAGATAAAATACCCGTTCCTGAAGAGTTTGGCGCTACACCGGCCTATGCCCCCCGTGCAGGAAGAGGGCAGCATACTCGCCGCGGTGGTGGTGGAAGAAGCTGGCACAAAAAGCGCTAACGTATTTTGCCATAAAGTTTGCAGAGTTTACCCCTCCCTCAAGGATAATCGCCATTTTTAATGCCCTTTACTTGTACATTAATCAGTAACATTAATCATGGATAATCCTACCGCTTTAAAACTTTTTTTAGATGAAGTGGGCGATATATCTCGCTTTGCCGGCAAGTTTTTAACACAATGGTTTAAACCCCGTTATGAAATAGCCGAATTTGTTCGTCAGTGTTTTGTTATTGGCTATCAATCCTTGCCCTTAGTTGGTTTAACCGGTTTTATCATGGGGCTCGTACTAACCCTACAATTAAGGCCTTCTATGGTAGATTATGGGGTAGAATCGCAATTACCCGCTATTGTTGGTATTGCTATTGTCAGAGAAATTGGCCCTGTTATTACGGCTTTAATATTTGCCGGTAAAATTGGTTCTAGTATAGGTGCCGAACTCGGTTCTATGAAGGTTACCGAACAAATAGATGCAATGGAAGTGAGTGGCACCAACCCTTTTAAGTATTTAGTGGTATCCAGGGTAATGGCTGCTATTTGTATGCTGCCTATTTTAGCTGTATTGAGTGATGCCATTTCTTTGTACGGTGCCTATTTAGGCGTAAATATTAAAGGGGCTACCAGTTTTAGATTATTTTGGATGTTGGTGATAGATAACCTTGCTTTTAATGATGTGTTGCCTGCGTTTATTAAAACATTTTTCTTTGGTTTTGCAGTGGGAATTATAGGTTGCTACAAAGGGTATAACAGTAAAAAAGGTACGGAAGGAGTTGGACACAGTGCTAATTCTGCAGTAGTAATTTCTTCTGTGGTTATTTTCATCATCGATTTGTTGGCGGTGCAAATCACCGACTTCTTAGGCTTCAATTAATCAATAAAAGATGTCGCAGGAAATGGTCTTGAACATATCGCACCTATACAAATCGTTTGGAAACAATCATGTGTTAACCGATTTTAATTTGAGTGTATATAAGGGAGAAAATGTGGTAGTATTAGGTAAATCAGGTTCGGGTAAATCGGTACTCATCAAATGTATCATTGGATTATTAAAGCCCGATGAGGGAACTATTAAGGTTTTTGATGAGTTGATAGGAGATATAGATGATGTAGCACTAGACCGGGTTAGGGCTCGTGTAGGATTTTTATTTCAAAGCAATGCCCTCTATGATTCTATGACGGTGCGTGAAAATCTGGAGTTTCCATTGCGCAGGCATTGGATAGCAGTTACTCAAGAAGAAGTAAATACAATGGTAATGGAAGCGCTGGAAGATGTGGGTTTAGTGCATACGGTAGATATGATGCCTGTTGAGTTATCGGGTGGTATGCGTAAAAGAATTGCATTAGCCAGAACACTTATTTTAAAACCCGAAATTATTTTGTATGATGAACCAACTACAGGGCTCGATTCTATAACTGGTAGTGAAATCATTCATCTAATGATCGATATAAATAAAAAATACAACACTTCTTCCCTCATTATTTCACACGACATGAATTGTGTGCGACGTGCAAGTGACAGAGTGGTGGTATTGTATAACGGTATCTGTTATGCATCCGGTACGTACAGTGAACTCATACATCATCAGGATCCTAACGTAAAACAATTTTTTGAACAAGATTATAAATAAATGCATCCATGATTAAACAGCCTTTCAATAATATTAAACTTGGCGCTTTTGTATTGTCTGGTCTTGTTTTCATCATACTATTACTCTATCTGATTGGAAAAAATCAACATTTATTTGGCACTTCTTTTCATCTAAAAGTTCGGGTAGATAATGTACAGGGATTAAAGCCGGGCAACAATGTACGTTTTGCAGGAATAGATGTAGGCACGGTTAAAAAAATAAACATCATTAATGATTCAGTGATTGAAATAGATATGGTGATAGAGGAGGAAGTGCAATCTGTAATCCGAAAAAACGCTATGGTATCTATTAAAACAGATGGACTGGTAGGCAATAAAGTGATTGAAATTACCAGTGCTAAATTATCTGCCCCTACTGTAGAAAATGGAGACATGCTCACCCCTAAAAAATTGATTGATACAGATGAAATGTTGCGCACCTTAAATAAAACCAATAATGATTTAGCCATTATTACAGAAAACTTAAAGATTACCGTAACCAGAATCAACAATAGTAAGGCTGTATGGAATTTATTAAATGATGAATCCATCCCCAAAAATTTAAATCAATCGCTGGCTAATATTCGTAAGGTTACACAAACTGCTGGTTTTATGGCCAATGATTTACAACTCATGGTAAGTGGAGTAAAATCAGGAAAAGGCACTTTAGGCAAAATCATTACCGATACGGTAATTGCAGCGAACATCAATGAAACCATTTTATCCATCCAGGCAATCAGCAAACATGCCGATACGTTGGTAAAACAGCTCAATGCAACGGTAGCAGATGTACAAAACAATCTGAATAACGGCCCCGGAACGGTCAATGCTTTATTAAAAGACAGTTCGTTAACCAATAAACTTCAACTAAGTTTATTAAATATCCAAAAAGGAACCGATGGTTTTAATCAGAATATGGAAGCCCTTAAGCACAATTTTTTCTTCAGAGGGTACTTTAAAAGGCTGGAAAAAGAAAAAATCAAAGCCAACGGGAAAACGCAAACAAATTAAATATATATTATATATAATTACTTAATTAACTGTTTTTACTGCGTAATACCTCCTTTTTAACTAAATTTTCAGACAATAAGGTGCTTTAAAAGCGCGTTTATACACAGTCTGTTAATAACTTTGCAGCTAATCCAAATTGAGCGTATGAAAAAGAGTGTAGTACTATTATTGGCATTATCGTTTGTTACTTTACAATCATATAAAACCAGCCCCGTAGTTTTAAAAAATGAAATTGAAGTGAATGCTTCAATTTTAGCTGATAAGTTTAATATAGATAATCAGGCTATATTATTGGCTTTAACCGGCTACGAAAAACTAAAGGAGCAAGGCCTCATTAACAATCAGCGTTATTTAACAATTGTAGACTTTAGTAAACCCAGTAATGAGGAAAGGTTGTATATTATAGACATGTACAATAATGAATTACCCGTTCAAACCTATGTTGCACATGGCCGTAATTCGGGTACCTTATTCGCAACAAAATTTTCTAACAAACAGCGCTCTAATCAAAGTAGTTTGGGTTTTTATATAACCGGTATGCCCTATAAAGGTAAACATGGTCGCTCACTCGAGTTATTTGGTATGGAGCGTGGCATCAACGACAATGTAAAACAAAGAGCCATTGTATTACATGGGGCTAATTATGTTAGTAATAATTTTATTCAACATACCGGATATATAGGCAGAAGTCAGGGTTGTCCGGCTGTTCCAAACAATCAGATCAATGATATAATAGATATTATTCAGGGTCAATCTTGCCTGTTTATTTACGCGGAAGACCAGTCGTATTTAAATAAGTCTAAGATAATTAGTAACGTGCCAACAACCTCCTAGTAAATCAGTAAAAGCGGGTAATAATTGGCAAGGATAATTAAATGATAATTAATTTTTATATATATTGTACGTTCAATTAACGAAATCTTAATTAAAGTACAACAATTAAGTATCAATTTTTACGTTGGTTAAATGGTCTAATGTATTGATTATTAACCAGCTAATTGCCTTTATAAATTTGTTTTGATGATGTTATTTACTCGTTTATTGATGGTGTCGATTGCAATATACTTTGTAAATAATGATGTATTGGCTCAAGAGGTTTCATCTGGCAACAAATGGACCACCTTTGGTATCAATAGAATGCACTTTCAAGATTATTCTATGTCTATACCGGTAAAAGATACTTGTTGTACCACCGGGCTTTCCTTTTTAGATAGGTCTACCGTTACATTAGGGGGCTTAAGTGTTTATCGTAATTTTTCTAAATCATTTGCAGCGAGTGCCGATATTGGAATTGCTTATGGATATGCTGCCGAAAAAAATGTTGACAGCATGGCTACTGCTGTTTATGATACTGAAAAAAAACTGAAGTGGTCACAGACTGCCAGGGCAGATTTGTACATTAATTTTGCCACCAACAAATTTCAGTTACAACCTTATTTATTTGCGGGTGTGCATGG
Source organism: Sphingobacteriia bacterium (assembly GCA_947460365.1). Taxonomy (GTDB): domain Bacteria; phylum Bacteroidota; class Bacteroidia; order Chitinophagales; family Chitinophagaceae; genus Sediminibacterium. The sequence goes on from CANHJH010000089.1 coordinate 9,962, forward strand.
TTCTTATTATCAGGAAAAAATATCGCTTACCATACCCGCAGGTATCGGCTTTCGTTTTTTAGTTCCGAATGATATGGGAATGATCACTGCCCAATATGGTTATGGTTTGGCATTTTCTGAGCATGTACAACAAAACAACATCACTTCCTTAGGCTTTTATTTACATATAGGCAAGCGAGGAGATAGGAGAAATTCTGCTAAAAAAGTATTAAAAGCCGATCAGCAAAAGTTTAATGAAGCGCAAATTAAACCGGAGAAAAACAAATCCAACAAAAACAAAACCCCTCAATATACTGGCCCTGCCGCTAAAAAAGATCCCATAGTATTTAAAGGCATGGAGATTAAAAACACTATTCCGGCTCCAAAAACCATTACCATTGAATCAGATAAAGACAAAGATGGTGTGGTAGATTCAAAAGATAAATGTCCTACAGTTCCCGGCTTATTAAGTAATAATGGTTGTCCTGCAAATGCGCCAATTGTA
>CANHJH010000090.1 GCA_947460365.1 Sphingobacteriia bacterium
ACCTGCTGATAGAAACGATAGAGGTCGCTCTAGAGACCGAGACAACAGCAGAGATTCCGGACGTGGTGATGGTAGAAAAGAATACAAATCTGGTGGTGCACATAGTCGCTTATTTGTTAATCTTGGCACTAAAGATGGTTTCTTTAAAGCAAGCTTTTTACAGTACATCCTTGATATGAGTGATCTTAAAAAAGAAGTACTAGGTAGAATTGATATGAAAGACATGAATAGCTGGATTGAAATTGATAAAGGTGCTGCTCAACAAATGATTCGCTCTTTAGATGGAAAAAATTATAAAGGAAGAAGAATCAGAATGAATGATGCAGACAGTGGCGGTGGAAGAAGATAACATTAGCATTCAAAAGGCAAAATAGCATTGCCGATCAGATGTATACATAAAATGGCTCTATAGGAAATTAAAGATTAAAACAAATGTTATGGAACAGACCTCTCACCAAGCAGTAAACATCAATGAACTGCTAACCAAAAGACCGCTGATTATTTCAGGCCCATGCAGTGCAGAAACTGAAGAACAAGTAATGCAAACTGCTACTCAACTTGCCGCTACCGGTAAAGTAGACATTCTACGCGCTGGTATTTGGAAACCAAGAACCCGTCCGGGTAGTTTTGAAGGTGTTGGAACAAAAGGTTTACCTTGGCTTCAACAAGCACGTAAAGCAACAGGTTTACCGGTTGCTGTAGAAGTTGCTACCGCCAAACAAGTTGAAGATGCATTACACTTTGGTGTGGACGTATTGTGGATTGGCGCTCGTACTACTGTAAATCCATTTAGTGTTCAAGATATTGCCGATGCATTGAAAGGTGTAGACGTTCCTGTTTTAATTAAAAACCCTATTAACCCTGATCTTGAGTTATGGATTGGTGCAGTAGAGCGTGTTGCTAAATCCGGTATAAAAAATATTGGATTAATTCACCGCGGATTTAGTTCTTACGGAAATACAGAATATCGCAACGCCCCTATGTGGCACTTAGCCATTGAGATGAAGCGCCGCAACCCTGAATTGTTAATGATTAATGACCCATCACATATTTGTGGCAGAAGAGACATTTTACTAGATGTTGCTCAAAAAGCAATTGACCTGGATTTTGACGGACTAATTATTGAAAGCCATGTTGATCCGGACATGGCGTGGAGCGATGCTAAACAACAAGTAACTCCGGAGAAACTAGGCCAAATGATCAACTCCATCAAGTGGAGAACGGAAGATATTAATTCAGAAGAAGTGCACGCTCATATGGACAAAATGCGTGCACAAATTAATCACTTAGATGATGAATTAATGCAATTATTAGGTCAAAGATTGAAGGTGGCTCAACAAATTGGTCAATACAAAAAAGACAATAATATTACCATCTTACAAACAAACCGTTGGAATGAAATCTTAGAAAGAGCCATTGCCAATGGTGCTAAATTAGGTTTATCAGAAGATTTTGTTACCAAGTATTTAGATACGATTCACATGGAAAGTATTAACATACAGAATAAAGTGATGAATTCATAATATGCAGAAGAAGATTATCTCTTTTTCCAGTAAACAAACTGCTTTTTATTTTGATGCTGAATTTACTCTTTTAGAGAAATTGGTATCAAAAGAAAAAGCAGTAATTGTTACGGATGAACACGTGTTTGCCGCACATAAGAAAAAATTAAATGGTTGGAAAACCATCGTATTAAAAGCTGGAGAAAAACATAAAGTTCAACAAACAGTTGATAAAGTAATTAATCAATTAATTACTTTAGGTGCCGACAGACAAACAACTTTAATCGGAATGGGTGGTGGTGTTGTCACCGACATTACAGGATATGTTGCCGGTATTTATATGCGGGGAATTGAAGTAGGATTCATCCCTACCTCAATTTTAGCGATGGTAGATGCTGCAATAGGCGGAAAAAACGGTATAGATGTTGGCATATATAAAAACATGGTGGGGCTAATTCGGCAGCCTTCTTTTTTATTATATGATTATAGCTTATTAAAATCATTGCCATTAGCTGAATGGCAAAATGGTTTTGCTGAAATTATTAAACACGCTTGCATAAAAGATGCTGCTATGTTTGATGAGTTAAACAGCAACAGTTTAGCGAAATACAGAAAAGACCAAACATTGCTTGCAAAGCTCATTCAACGAAATGCCCTGATTAAAATAAAAGTGGTGGTAGAAGATGAGTTTGAAAAAGGCGAAAGAAAACTATTGAATTTCGGGCACACACTAGGACATGCGATTGAAAACATGTATGAGTTTAGTCATGGTCATGCAATTAGTATTGGCATGGCGTATGCTTGTATCATGTCTGCGCAATTAAAGTTCTTTACCGGACAAGATGCGGTGTTGAAATTATTGAATAAGTATGGATTGCCCACTATTGTTGAATTTGACACGAAGAAAGCTTTTAATATCTTATTAAAAGATAAAAAGAAAGAAAACGTTTCGATTAATTACATTCTATTAGAAAAAATTGGCAAAGGGGTTATTCAGCCATTATTATTAGTTCAATTACAAGAGATATTTAAGCAATTCAAAAAAAAATAAAGCTACACCCATGAATGTTGTTGTTCATCCTTCAGGAATAAAAGGAAATATTCGTGCAGCCGCAGGTAAAAGCAGTATGCAACGTGCTTGTGCAGCAGCCTTATTAAAAAGCGGCACCACACGAATCATCAATCCTGGGATGAGTAATGATGATTTAGCGGCTATTGATGTTATTCAAAAACTAGGGGCAACCATTCAATATGATGCAGTTACCGGAGACTTATTGATTACCTCCAATGGAGTTCGTCCCATTTCAAATGAAATGAACTGCGGTGAAAGTGGCTTAGGCATTAGGATGTTTTCTCCACTAGCCGCACTAAGCCAGGTACCTTTAAAAATAAATGGTACCGGTAGTTTATTAACCCGACCTATGCATTTTTTTGATGAAGTGTTTCCTAAACTTGGCGTAGCCATTCAATCGAATGAAGGTAAGCTTCCCTTGCAAATACAAGGCCCCTTAAAACCTGCTGATATTGAAATAGACGGCTCTTTAAGCTCTCAATTTTTAACCGGTCTGCTCATGGCATATGGTGCTGCTGAAGCCGATGGTGTAGCCATAAAAGTAAATGACTTAAAAAGCAAACCATATATTGATCTTACTTTACAAGTAATGAAGCATTTTGGTTGGGAGGTTCAAAATGAAAATTATGCGATTTTCCGTTTCACCAAAAATACTGCCGCTCTTATTAATGATATAACATACGAAGTAGAAGGAGATTGGAGTGGCGCCGCTTTTTTATTAGTGGCAGGAGCCATTGCCGGCAATATTACAGTAGAAGGATTAGACGTATGTTCTACACAAGCAGATAAAGCCATTTTACAAGCGTTGAGTGATTCCGGTTGTGCATTATCCATACAAGATAAAAAAATTGAAATAGGCCCATTACCGTTAAAAGCATTTCATTTTAACGCCACCGATTGCCCCGATTTATTCCCCCCGCTTGTTGCACTAGCCTCTTATTGTGAAGGCACTACTGTTATTGAAGGGGTGAATCGATTAGCACACAAAGAAAGCAACAGAGGTCTTACCCTGCAAGAAGAATTTGGCAAATTAGGTGTTGAAATACAATTACAAGATGATTTAATGATGGTTAAAGGAGTTGCCGGTGGTGCTGTTAAGGGAGGCAAAGTGCATTCACGCCACGATCATCGTATTGCTATGGCATGTGCTGTTGCAGCACTCAAAGCAAGTAATGCTGTTGAAATTGAAGACGCCGATGCCATTAATAAATCATACCCTAACTTTTACGAACACCTAGAAATATTGGGCGCAACTGTAAAAAAGTAAGCGATATTATCCCCACAATGCATTGGGATAAACGCCTGCTTCGATAAGCTTGTTAATAGAGTCTTGTACACCCGGTGCATCTTCTTTATAGGTTACACCAAACCATTGTGCACTGGTTGGTAATACTTTTAACACACCCTTACCCGATTGTATAAATTCATTGGCCGCTAGTGGTATAAAGAATTCAGACTTTAAATCATTTACATTAGAAGCCAAAAATTTAGTAAACAACTCATGGCATAAATCAATAAATCCGGGAGCAAAGCAAAAATAATTCATGCTCACCAAACAATTACCAGGCAACGCATGTAACCCTGTTTCATCTTCATATACTATACCCTCATCCTTTCTATAAATCTTTGTCCGCTCTACAATACTTGTCAAATTTTGTGATGCATCAGCTGAGCACACCCCCCTACTTACACTTCCATTTTCACTGAGTGTTTTTTGTAACTCATAGCCCACCAATGCATAGGTATTATCGTTGCAAACCGTGGTAAGGAAGGCTGCCGCTTTTTCAAAAGCATCTTTACCATAATAATCATCGGCATTAATTACCGCAAAAGGCTCATTTACTTTGCCTTTACAACATAAAACAGCATGTGCCGTACCCCAGGGTTTCACACGGTCAGCCGGCACTTCAACCCCTTCTGTAAATGATAATAAATGCTGATACACATAATCTGTTTCTATTTTACCTTTTAACTTAGGCTCAAATATAGATTTGAACTGTTCAGCAAAATCTTCTCGTATAATAAATACAACTTTTCCAAAACCTGCACGAATGGCATCATAAATAGAATAATCCATTATGGTTTCACCAGAAGGCCCAAATGACTGAATTTGTTTCATACTTCCATAACGACTGGCCATTCCGGCTGCTAATATCACAAGAGTAGGTTTCATATTGTAATTTTACGGGGTGCAAACTTAACTTATTATTTTACATACCAATCAAATCAATGTTAACTATACCTGAATTTATCCCTTTACAGTCAATAAAACACCTATCAAATGAAAAAGTTTTGGTTGATTTGTTGAGAATTGACCAATTTCATCCTATTGTGAGTGGAAATAAGTGGTTTAAATTAAGATTTTATTTGGAGGAAGCCATCTATCAACAAAAAAATACCATTGCCAGTTTTGGGGGTGCCTACTCTAATCATATTGTTGCTTTAGCATATACTTGTCAACAATATGGATTAGCATCCATTGGCATCATCCGAGGAGAACAACCAGCTAAACTATCTCATACTTTACAGGCAGCTATTCAATTTGGCATGCAACTGATTTTTATTTCAAGGTCGTCACATAATGAAAAAGAAGCTGTAAAAAAAGAATTTGGAAAGGAATCCTGGTATTGGATAAATGAAGGTGGTTATGGTTTATCGGGTGCAGCAGGTGCAAGTACCATTTTAGACACGTTAGATGCCACCAGCTATACTGATATCGTTTGTGCAGTTGGTACCGGCACCATGATGGCCGGTTTAATTAAAAAAACCAATATGCAACAAAAAGTAATCGGTATCAGTGTACTTAAAAATAATTTTTCAATAACACAAGAAGTAAACGCATTATTAACAGCGGAAGAATCCAACCGAAATTTTGAGATTTTACACGCATATCATTTTGGAGGATATGCCAAACATCCGGCGGAGCTTCTCCAATTCATGAACAATTTTTGGGAACAAGAACGCATACCAACTGATATAGTGTATACCGGAAAGCTAATGTTTGCCATTACTGATCTACTACAAAACAATTACTTTACAAATGGTTCTAAAATTCTGGCGATTCACAGTGGTGGACTGCAAGGCAATCTATCACTATCCAATGGATTACTTAACTTTAAATAGTGCAAAATAGATTGTACCATTGTAATGAGCCATTTATGAAAATTTGCGACTATGTCTGTAAGCACTTTAGACCTATTCCGAATTATATGTGATGATTAAAAAAGACAAATCAACATGATTAAAAATATTTTATTGATACTATTTTACTTCACTTTTTCTACAGCTGCAATACAGGCGCAGGAATATCTTCCACACTTTTCGGTAGATGAGTTACCTAATAACCGATATAAAATCAGTTGGCTCAACCCACATGCTAATTGTTTTCAGCTGTCGATTCAACGTTCTGCAGACAGCTTAAAAAATTTTAAAACAATATTGTCGGCTAAAAATCCAGCGTTAGAAGAAAATGGTTTCATTGATTATACAGCCCCAGCTAAAGGCAAAGTATATTATAAAATATTTTATGCATTAAAGAGCGGTAATTATTATTTTTCTGAAGTAATTGGTGTGGGCAAATCCATCCCAAATGCAGCAGAAACAGGCAACTACAAAAATTACACCGTCAATAAAAACAAGCCGGTTTGGGGTGAGGAAGATGCTGACCTTTTTTTAGCCGACAATACAAAAAACGTATCGTTATATGTTTATACAGAAAAAGGAAACCATTTAGTCATTTCATTACCTAAAGCCAAACAATATCACTATAAACTCATCATCTATGATAAGAGCAATACAATTCTATTTGAAACCGGCCGGATCACTGAAACAAGATTAATTGTAGAAAAAGTTAATTTTTATGCCGCTGGCTATTATAAATACGAATTGTTTGAAAACGGACATTTAATCGAAAGAAATCGTTTTTACATTGAGGAAGATTAAGCATTAATTAGCGTGCTGTTAAATACTTTTTCAAAGTTATTCCTCAACTTTATTTTCACTTCTTCGATTGGGATAGCCTGTCCGAGCTCTTTTTGCATAGAAGTTACTTGTTTATTTTCAATGCCGCATGGAACGATGTTATTAAAATAATTAAGATCTGTATTAATATTAAAAGCAAACCCATGCATGGTAATCCATCTGCTGCATTTGATTCCCATAGCACAAATTTTACGCTCACGCCCTTTAATGGAGGTATCTAACCAAACACCCGTTTCGCCAACACTTCGCTCACCTTTTAGTCCGTATTCGGCCATTGTTAAAATAATAACTTCCTCTAAACTTCTAAGGTACCAGCCTAAATCTGTCTTGAATTTCTCCAGATCTAAAATGGGATAACCTACAACTTGTTCGGGTCCATGAAAAGTAATGTCTCCTCCTCTGTTGATATGAAAATATTCAATCCCTTTATTTAGCATTTCCGATTCACTGATCAATATATGGGATTCTTTGCCATTCTTACCCAATGTATACACGGGAAAATGTTCTACAAAAATTAGGTAATTGGAAGTATCCAAAGCTGGATCAGCAGGCTCATTTTGAGCTATATTTCTTAAATGTCCCTTTATATCGGTGTTCTTCTTTAAAAGACACTCTTGATAGTCCCAAACTTCCTTATATTTTCTTCTTCCTAAATCTTCAAAATAAACGACTTGTTGCATGGTTCAAAAATACGATACTTTTGCAGGATGCAGGTAGATACAGAATTACTATCCGAAGATCAGTCGGAAAATATTTATGAGCGAAAAACCTTTGTAGTGGATCGGGGGCAAGAACCATTTAGAATAGATAAATGGGTGCAAATGCACATAGAAGGATCAACCCGTAATAAAATTCAACAAAGTATTGATGCCGGATTCCTTACGGTGAATGGGAAACCTATTAAAAGTAACTATAAAATAAAACCGGGAGATGAGATTATTGTAATGAGCCTGATTAATCCGGATTATACCATATTGAAGGAAGAAGATATTCCATTGAATATAGTTTATGAAGATGAGGCTTTAATGGTGATTAATAAGCCCTCCAATATGGTGGTTCACCCCGGGGTAGGTAATTTTAGCGGAACACTGTTAAATGGAGTGGCGTATTATCTCAGGAAACAAAACCCATTAATTGATGAAGAGAATTTGCCAAGGTTTGGGCTGGTTCATCGAATTGATAAGAATACAACAGGGCTGATTGTTGTAGCTAAAACCGGGGAAGCTGCATCTCATTTGGCCAAGCAATTTTATAATCATACTGTTAAACGGAATTATGTTGCATTAGTTTGGGGCAATATGGAAGAAGACGAAGGCATCGTTAATGCACATATCGCACGACACAGACATTTCAGAAAAATGTTTGATGCTTACCCCGATGGAGAAACCGGTAAACATGCAATTACTCATTTTAAAGTATTGGAGCGATTTAACTATGTTACCCTTACAGAATGTGTTTTAGAAACAGGCCGTACGCACCAGATCAGGGTTCACATGAAGCATATTGGTCATACCCTTTTTAATGATTGGGAATATGGTGGTGATAAAATACTGAAAGGAACCATTTATACCAAATACAAACAATTTGTAGACAATTGTTTTCAACTATGTAATCGCTGTGCACTTCATGCTAAAACACTGGGTTTTATTCATCCAATTACGCAGGAAGAAGTTTTTTTTGAATCGCCCATACCCGAAGACATGCAAAAAGTAATTGAAAAATGGCGTAATTATAGTTTGCACAAAAATGAGGTTGAATAACCGATTACAACTGCGACCAGTATCTTTAACATTTTTTTTGCAATTATCGCCTATAATAGGTTCATTCTAGCTGTTAAAACAGTGTATTTAATGATTGTTTATGCAAATCATTCCGCAATTTTGTATATCCAGAAAAAAAACAACCAATGATTCGCGGTATTTTATTAACCTTATTATTTTTCATACAATTTACACATTTCAGTTTTGCTCAAACGGATGTTCCAAGAGGTTGGCACCTGCTAGATTATGATCAAGATTCTTATTACGGCATCAGCTTAAATAAAGCATATCAATTTTTATCAGCAAAAAATAAAATTGCCCAGCCGATTATAGTTGCAGTACTTGATTCGGGTGTAGATACTACCCATGAAGATTTAAAAAAGATTCTTTGGACCAATCCAAAAGAAATTGCAGGCAATGGTATAGATGATGACCACAACGGCTATATAGATGATGTGCATGGATGGAATTTCTTAGGGGGAAAAGACGGAAGAAACATAAAAAAAGCGGCGGACGAACGCTCCAGAATTTATCATCGCTGGAAAGAATTATTTACGGCTTCCGATTTTGATAGCACCAAACTGAGCAATTATGAAAAAGAAGCTTATGTAAGCTGGAAAAAGGCTGCTGAGAAAATGTATTTTTCTCAGGAGGAACAAATGGAAGTAATGTTCATCGAACTAACTGCTAAAGCCCTCAAAAAACACGACAAAATTATCAGACTAGAAATGGGCAAGGAAGAATATACCTGTGAACAATTAGAGGTATTTAATCCTATTACTAAATCTGGTAAAGATGCAAAGCTAGGATTCCTGACTTGTATTAAAATGATGGGGATTGATGCGGATGAAAAAAACACGAACACTTTAAAAGAATTAGATGAATACGTTGATGGCAAGAAAACTACCTTTGATTCAAAAGAAGTTGCGCCCTACAACTACAGAGCAGATATCATTAAAGACAATTACTATGACATAAGTGACCGTTTTTACGGTAACAATGACATTATGGGTCCAGACCCTACGCATGGCACCCATGTTTCAGGAATTATTGGAGCAGAACGCAATAATCAATTAGGAATGGATGGTGTTGCAGATCAGGTGAAAATCATGATGCTAAGAGTAGTGCCCGATGGAGATGAGTACGATAAAGATGTTGCGCTAGCTATTAGATATGCTGTTGATAATGGCGCTAAAGTAATTAATATGAGTTTCGGTAAATCTTTTTCACCGGAAAAAAGATGGGTAGACAGTGCAGTAAAATATGCAGAACTAAGAGATGTTTTACTGGTTCATGCTGCAGGTAATGAATCAGAAAATATTGATGTAGTTGAAAATTATCCTAATCCATGGCTGCTACAATGGAAATTAAAAGCGGTAAACTTTGTAACTGTCGGCGCAAGTAACGACCCCGCTTCGGGTATTAGCATAGCAGCTGATTTCAGCAACTATGGCGAAAAAAGTGTGGATGTTTTTGCACCGGGGGTTAAAATTTATTCGACGCTACCCGGAAAAAGTCAATACGGCAATTTAAAAGGTACCAGTATGGCTAGTCCAATTGTAACAGGATTAGCTGCATTATTAAGATCCTATTATCCGGCGTTGACTGCTATCGAAACCAAAAAAATAATGGAGCATTCTGTTTTAAAACCTGATAGTACAATAGCCTGCGTTAAACCCGGCCCCAAGGGCACACCCTGCTCATTTAGCGAACTCAGCAGTACAGGTGGTATAGTTAACGCATATAAAGCAGTAGTAATGGCTAATGATATTAAAAGAGTAACCTTGCCGCTGATAAAAAGAGATAATTATTCCAGTAAAAAAGCGTTAAAAAAATAACAGCAATGAGCAAGCCAAAACCTGAAGACTACGGACACTTTTATGAACCTTATATTAGTAAAATAGAGGCATCCAGTCTTCAAAATGCTATTGTAATTTATGCTGATTCTTTAACTCAATTTTATTTAGATCTTCCTGAAGAAAAAGCTGATTTTAGATACGATGTTAATAAATGGAGTTTAAAAGACCTGCTTCAACATGTTATAGATACGGAAAGAATTA
>CANHJH010000091.1 GCA_947460365.1 Sphingobacteriia bacterium
GAAATGGCTGTTCTTCTTCTTTTAAGCGCTTATAACGCCTGTAAACGGCTTCCTTCATGGTGGCAAAGTCGTTGATGCCTTCCACCGTTTTTACATTAAACTTGCGGTAGTCGTTTTTAGCCGGAATTCCCTGTTTAAAGCAAACCATGGCCGACACCGGATAGGCCCCTTGAAAGTTAGAGTTATCGAAACACTCGATATGGGTGGGTACTTCAGATAATTGCAAGTAATGCTGCAACTCATACAGCACCTTTTTCTGTTCCATATCTGTTTTGCCCTCTAAGTGCAATATTTTTTTCTTTCTTAGTTCTTCTTTAAAATACGCCACATTTTTAATAGACAGCTCTAACAATTTGCGTTTATCTCCTGCCTTAGGAACAGTTATTTCAATAGCAGGATCATGCAACTGAATAGGGAAGGGCACAATGATTTCTCTGGCAAGACTATTGAATGTGGTTCTTAAATTGCCAATAACAAATTCTAACACTTCTGCTTCTGTTTCTTCGAGCTTAGTTTCTACAGGCACAGTGTGGGTCTGGACAATGGTTCCGTTTTGAACCATTAAGTAGTTTACATAGGCTTTATCATCATCCTTTAAAATAGAGAACACATCTAAATTGGTGAGGTACTTGCTAACAATTACCGATTTAGACTGATAATTTTCTAGGTGTTCAATTTTCTTTTTAACGAGTTCGGCCTGCTCAAAATTTAACTGGGCTGCATGTTCCATCATTTCTGCTTTATGATGTTGAATCACTGCATGCAGGTTGCCTTTGAGTACATTCCGAACCATTTGAATACCTTCCATATACTCCTCTAATGATTGCAAGCCCTCACAAGGTCCTTTGCAGTTACCCAAATGATATTCCAGACATACTTTAAATTTCCCATTTTGAATATTCTTTTTGCTCAGGTTAAGTTTACAGCTTCTCAGCGGAATGGTTTGTTTTACAAACTCTAATAATTCCCTTACCCGAAATGCAGAAGTAAATGGACCAAGGTATTCGGAACCGTCGTTGATTTTTTTTCGGGTGAAAAAAATTCTGGGGAAAGGCTCTTTTTTAATGATTATAAACGGGTAGGTTTTATCGTCCTTTAAATTGATGTTAAAGAAAGGCTGGTATTCTTTGATCAGTGCGTTTTCCAGTAAAAAAGCGTCTTGCTCAGAGTCCACAATGGTAAACTCTATTTTGCAAATTCTTTGAACCAGCTCGTGGGTCTTGTACCCAACATTGGTTTTAGAAAAGTAGGAGCTAACTCTTTTTCTGAGGCTTTTGGCTTTTCCTACATATAGTAAAGTACCTGCTGCATCAAAGTATTTGTAGATGCCGGGATTGGTGGGAATGGTATGTGCTAATTGCTGAAAGGAAGCCTGTGTCATTTAACCGCAGCTTTATTCCAAACTACTGTTGTTGAAGTAGTGTGGCCAATACCGGCCAATTCTTTAGAGCTACTTATTTGAAAGCTGTGATCTGCCAGCCAACTAATTTGTTGCGTAAACACGGTATCATTCATCTGTTTAATTTCTCTCACAAATAAACGTTTAATGATATTGGTTTGTTCACTCAATAAAACATCTATTCTTTGCAGGGGCAATGAAGTATCCAGGGCTGTATAGTTAATGGTATAACTTTCGGTGCCCAGGTCTTGAAATACACTTTCTTTGTATAAGTGTTTGTTGTTGTTAAACGAGCGAACTATGGTTAGCACTGCATGGGCTTCTTTTGCAAAATCTGATTTAGATAAACTAGTATGCAGTTTGGTAGCACCAATGGCAACCGTTTTTTCAATCGTAAAGTTTCTGAGTTCTACAAAGCGAATTTGCTCATCAATAAAATCAGTGATGGGATAATATTTTGCAGTATCGGCCACATTGGCAAGCTGCTTATTTTTCTTTTGGTTATTGGTGTTGCAGGCGTTTAATACAAACGCTAACAGTACACTACCATACATAGCATATTTAAACATGTTGCAAATTTATTTAAATTCAAATTATTTCCACTGACGGGTAATGCCCAATTTAATACCATATTCCATTAAATGCTCTTTAATGGGGTATTGGTTGGTGTAAGAAGGCAAGTGCTGGTAGCGGATTTGAGGCCCAAATTGAAACAAGTTACTACCGCTTTTATATGAAATGTTAATTCCTATATTGGTGTTGATATTCCATTTCCTGAGTAACCCATTTCCATCTGTATAGTTCTTAAAATCGGTAGACAACACATATGTGCTGTTGGTAAGTAAATACGAAGGCTGAACGGCTGCTTCTGCGTTTAAGCCGATGTTGTTTTGTTGAGCAATTTCCCATTGAATACCAATGGGCACAGAAATTTGATAGTTTTTATTATTCAGCTGTTCAGATTTATAGCCGGTATTGTTGTTATAGAACGATGAGATATTAATGGTTTGAATACCATTGTTGTTGATGAGGTCGATGGTGTTTAAGTCTTTTGTAGCAGTTTTAAATGCTTCAATATGGTATTGTTGAATATTCAGTTGAACCCCTGTTTTTAATTTAAATCTGCGGGAGATATTGTAAAGAGAAGCTACTCCAATTTCTAAGCCGGTGGACGGACTATGTCTTACAATATCATTTACATTGGCCGAATAGTTTAATGCCATCGGAACGGTTTGAGTGCTCTTGCTGCTTACGCTATTTGGTTGTATGATTTCTTTAACATCAGCATCGGTAAGGGTCCTATAACTTTTAGAAGCGGCAGCATAAAACTGAATACCAATTTTGCTCACTTTCTTCCAAGGAAGGATCCTTTTAGGAACAATGTTTTTTAGGTAGTCATTTTGAAACATCATTTTTTTGTCGGCACCGGAAACCATATTAAGCAGGTTAGGCTTTTCGAGCGGAATGGTACTTTCTATTTTATTATTGGAAGCAAGTAGGGTGGCACTACCAAAATCAGCATTGACTGTATGGATGATTTCTGAATTTAAAGCTGGAGATAATTCATGCTCAGCAGTATTATGCTCAATAATATGAGTAGAAGGAATGGTCGTTTCTTGTGGATGACTCGTTAATTGATCTGATGTGGATAGTGTATGTAGTTGTTGATCTTGAATAGCTGCAATAGTTTCTTCCGTGATATTTTCGGGATCCAATGCTTCAAAAAAGTTCACCATTTTTGCAGAAGCGTTGGCATTGTTGGCAGATTGCAAAGACAACTTTTTGGGTAATAAATTGGCAGTTAAAAGTTCAGGTCTTTTAAAACTTTTAGACCGATGCAACATGGCAACAGTAGATAGGGTAAGTCCGCAAATGATGGATACAGCAATAATGGTTAATGCATGCCAGGTTTGTGTGCCATGAACCGACACGCGAATGTTCTTCCATACCTGATCGGATGGGTACATACGATAATCATCAACTTCCTGCTGCAGAAATTGCTCAAAATCTTCTTCTTGGTAATGCTTATAATCCATATCTACAGCTCAACAATCTACTTTTTTAAAACAACGGATACTTGTAAATTCTCTTGTGGAGAATCTATGATTTTTTTCTTGATCAACATACGTTCTAGCATTGATTTTGCTCTGGTATATTGACTTCTACTGGTGCTTTCACCTATTTCTAATAGTTCACCGATCTCTTTGTGACTATACCCTTCAATTGCATACAGGTTCAATACTGTTTTGTAGCCTAGTGGCAATAGTCTTATACATTCTATCACTTGGCGGGCTTGCATTACAGAAGGCAAACTTTCTTCTTTAACTTCTAAAAACCCTGCATCTTCCAAATGCAAACAGTCTGTGAACTTTTTGTTTTTCTTTAAAAAGTTAATGCAGGTATGAACCAGAATTCTTCTAATCCATCCTTCAAAAGAACCTTTATTTTGAAAAGTATGAATTTGGGTAAATACCTTGATGAAACCTTCTTGCAACATGTCTTCCGCATCTTCGCGGCTGTTGCCAAAACGATAACATACGCTCAACATTTTAGGACTGTATCTATTATACAGTTCCCGTTGTGCGGACGGATCATTTTTTATACAGCCTACCAGTATGGATTGTTCTGTCATCAAGGGAAAATTTATCCCTAAATATAAGACATATTTTACGCATTAATGCTGCATCAGATAATTATTTGTAGGCTTACATAACGCTAAATAAGTTATTCAACGCCGGGTTTTAAATTAAATTAAAAATATATGTATGTTGGTAGCAGCAGCTTTGGCAAAAGACGATTCTTCTATAAATTTTATTTGCAACATTGTTTCAAAATAATTTGGCTTGAATTTATTTCATCAATACATTTGCAACATAGTTACAAATTTTGAAGGTGAAAATTCAAAAGTATAAATTCAAAAGTTTAAAATATACGTATGAAATTGTTATTCTTTTTTTGTTGTAGTTTGTTGCTTAGCACTGCTTTTCCGCTACAGGCTAATTCCGCTTCCTCCAACCTTTGCAACCATACAGTGGTTGTTGATAAGGCTATCCTTACAGGCAAAGTGATAGATGCTTCAACCGGAAAACCATTGCAAGGGGCGGTTATTTATATTCATGAAGCTAAGATGGGGGTAACGACCAATGCCAATGGCGACTATCGTACCACAGAACTACCTTCCGGAAA
This sequence comes from Sphingobacteriia bacterium, assembly GCA_947460365.1. Taxonomy (GTDB): domain Bacteria; phylum Bacteroidota; class Bacteroidia; order Chitinophagales; family Chitinophagaceae; genus Sediminibacterium. The sequence continues at coordinate 4,586 of CANHJH010000091.1, forward strand.
ATACCTGGTAGAAGTATCGTATGTTGGTTTTGCCTCTTTTTTAGAAACCATTGATTTGCAAGGTGTAACCATGCAAAATTTTTCTCTGAAATATGCAGTAGTAGAGAATGAGGCCGTAACGGTTACCGGTGTGGTATCGGCTACTAAAACCCGTCAATCGCCTCAGCCCATATCGGTGGTTAAAAAAGCAGATTTATTTAAAAATCCATCCACCAATATCATCGATGCATTGAGTCATTTAGTTCCGGGCGTTGCGTCGTTAAGTACAGGCTTGGCAATTTCAAAACCAGTGATCAGGGGATTGAGTTATAATAGAATCATTACAATTCATGATGGAATAAGACAAGAAGGGCAACAGTGGGGTGATGAACATGGCATTGAAGTAGATGAATATAGTATACAAAAAGCGGAAGTGCTAAAAGGGCCTGCTTCTTTATTGTATGGTAGTGATGGAATGGGAGGCGCCATTCATTTGGTTACCAATACACCGGTAGAGCGCGGAACCATTGCGGGCAATATACAAGCACAGTATAATGGTAACAATAGTTTATGGGGCGGAAACTTTAACCTTGCCGGACATCATAACAATGGGTTCAACTGGAATGTGTATGCAACGGCGAAATCAGCGAAAGACTATCAAAATAAATATGATGGCAAAGTACTCAACAGCAGGTTTAATGAACACAACTGGGGCGGATATATCGGACTCAATAAATCATGGGGGTACAGCCATTTGTTGGTCAGTAGTTTTAATCAACAAGTAGGAGTGGTAGAAGGTACAAGGGATACTAATACCGGTCAATTTTTACTGTACAGCGGATCTCCTTTAGAGCGGATAGCCACATCGGCCGATTATAGCAGCAGCAAGATGATTGCTCCCTATCAGGGAGTGAACCATATTAAAATTGCTTCCGATAATAATATAGCACTGGGCACCGGCAGGTTGGCAATTAATATAGGGTATCAAAAAAATATCCGTAAAGAATTTGCCGATCCATTGCATATAGATGCGCCTGAATTGTATTTTGATTTAGCTACGTTTAATTACAACGTACTGTATCAGTTTAAAGAAAAAAATGGCTGGCGTACCACCATTGGAATGAATGGAATGGATCAACAAAATAAAAATTTAGCAGCAGAGCAATTGATACCTGCCTATCAGGTATTTGATGCAGGTTTGTTTACGTATGTTAAAAAAACATTCAATAATAAGTTAACCTTAAGTGGTGGCATTAGAGGCGACTATAGAAATTTAACAACAAAGGCTTTATTAGAAGAGGATGGATCACCAAAATTCAATGCATTGCATCAACAATATAGTAACTGGAGTGGCAGTATTGGAATGAGTTATGCCGCTACAAATGCGTTAACCCTTAAAGCCAACCTATCGCGAGGATTTAGAGCGCCGACTGTATCAGAACTGGCAAGTAATGGTACGCATGAGGGCACCAACCGATATGAATATGGGGATGAAAAACTATTGTCAGAATCCTCTCTGCAATTAGATGCAGGCATTGAATTAAAAGCAGAGCATTTGGTGTTGATGCTGAATGTTTTTTACAATCAGATGAACAACTATATATTTTATAGTAAACTTACAAGTGCTGCCGGTGGAGATTCTTTGGTAACGGTAGAGGGAGATGATCTTACTGCATTTAAATTTAGGCAGGCGGGCGCACATTTGTATGGCTTTGAAGCAAAGCTGGATTTGCATCCGCATCCACTCGATTGGTTACATTTTTCGAACTCCTTTGCAATGGTTGCCGGAAGATTTGATGCAGCCATTGATGGTGCACAAAATTTACCATTTATGCCACCGGCAAGATGGTTGACGGAGCTAAGAGGCGATGTAAAAAAACTCGGAAAAAACTTTAATAATTTATATGCTAAAATAGAAGTAGACAATATGTTTACCCAGCAGAATATATTTAGTGCATATAATACCGAAACAGCAACATCAGGATATACCTTATTGAATATTGGATTGGGTATGGAAGTGATGCATCAGCAGCATAAAATCATGTCTGTTTACGCTGGCATGAATAACTTATTGGATGTGGCATATCAAAATCATTTAAGCAGATTAAAATACACCGATTTTAACCAAGTAACCGGAAGAACGGGTGTTTTCAATATGGGTAGAAATTTTACGGTAAAAGTAAATATTCCACTAAACTTTAAAACAACAAAGCACTGATCAACTGATCAGTGCTTTGTTAAATAGAAATACTTTTTATGCAATTATTTTACTACAGGTAATTGTATAAAGGAAGCATTGTCGAAGATTTTGATCACTGCTTTTTTAAAGTCCTTTTCAGTAGCGGTATAAATATTCATGAATTGTTGCGGATTGCGATCTACCAATGGGAACCAGCTGCTTTGTATTTGCACCATAATGCGGTGTCCTTTTTTAAAGGTATGGGCTATATCGGGTAAATCGAATTTAATGGTAGTAGGTTGATTGGGAATAAAGGGTTCGGGTTTTTCGAAACTGTTTCTGTACTTACCTCTGAACACTTCACCTCTTACCAACATTTGGTATCCATCCATTAAGTATTGCTTGTTTTCTGCATACTTAAATTGATCGGGAAATACATCAATTAGCTTCACTACAAAATCGGCATCGGTGCCGGAGATGCTTACTTTTAAATTGGCGGTGAGTGTGCCACCAACGGTAACCGCTTCGGTTAATATATCGGAGCTGTACACCAAAACATCCGGGCGACGGGCAGCAAAGCGTTGGTCATCGGTCATGTACTCTCTGGTTCTGCCGGTATGTACATCTTCCGTATATGGAACAGGCTTGGCAGGGTCGCTGGTATATTCAGCAAAGCTGTTGGCTGCATTGCTTACTGGCGAAAAAGATAATTTACCTTTTGCTTGCAAGTAAAGGTTAGCAGTGGTAGTGCCTGCTAAAGGCCAGGTAGCAGATTGATGCCATTGGTTTTCGCCGGTAAAAAATATATTGGCTTCCTGAATAGTATTGATGTTGCCTTTTCCTTTTAAATAGAAATTAAAGAACGGCAGCTCCATATTTTGTGCATACCATTCTGCGGTGTTGCTCTCGAATTGCACATTACCTAAGTTTTTGCCATTACCGCTGGCCCACTGACCGTGATACCATGGACCCATTACAATCTTATTATTGTTTTTAGTTTTTGTTTCAATGGCTTTGTATAAATTCCATGCACCAAAACAATCTTCTGCATCAAACAAACCACCTACAACAAGGGTAGGAATTGTTGGAGTAATATGCTGCACAAAATTTCTGGGATTGCGTGCTTTCCACCAATCATCATAGTTTGGATGTGCCATTAAATCTTTCCAGAAAGCGATGCTGTCTCCCATAAATTCGGTGAGCTTAGACAGGCTACCGGCGCGTAAATAAAATTCGTAGTGATCGTTGGTAGCGAATGGAAAACCAGTAGGGCCAATGGTGGTAGGTGCAGGACGGGGCTTACCAAATCCGCTATAAAAAGCAAAAGCATCCATCATCATAAAAGCACCGTTGTGATGAAAATCGTCGCCAATAAACCAATCGGTAACGGGCGCTTGCGGACTAACTGCTTTAAGCGCGGGGTGGTTGCTAAGTGCGGCCATGGTAGAATAAAAGCCCGGATACGAAATGCCAAATACACCAACATTACCATTGTTGTTGGGAATATTTTTCACCATCCAGTCGATGGCATCGTAAGTGTCGGAAGCTTCATCAACATCTGTATTAGTTTTTTTGTTGGAGTTGTAAGGGCGCACATCCATAAATTCACCTTCACTCATCCATCTGCCACGCACATCTTGTGTAACGATGATGTAATTTTCTTTGAGGTATTCTTTTCGATGCCCCTGGCTAAAATCTTTTGTATTAGCTGCCCCATAAGGTGCACAGGAGTATGGCGTGCGTGTAATAAGTATTGGATGTTTTTCGGCATTATCCTTAGGCGCGTAAATAGAGGTGAACAGTTTAATGCCGTCACGCATAGGAATCATCACTTCTGTTTTAGTGTAATGATTGGCTACCCATGCAGCATCAAATTCCTGTGCAACACTAAGTATTGGAATCAGTAATAATAAGCAACATAATTTTTTCATTGGAAAATAGTTTAGTTTATACTGGTAACAAACTTGCCCCAGCAATTCAGTTTATTGGTAATAGTATGCGTTAATCGGATCACTGAGCGAACATTTGAATGTTTAAATTAATCGTTTATAATTAACGAAACTAAAATAATTTAAAAATATAGTCTACTAATTTGGTAGGATAATAGAATTTATATATTTTCGTATCACACAACAAAACTATAAAAGTATATGCAGGGGTAGTTTTCTGTTTATGCTTAAAGATATAGTCGCGTGGCCGAGTGGCAAGGTAGAGGTCTGCAAAACCTTTAACGTCGGTTCGAATCCGTCCGTGACGTCTGGTAAAACTCCCTGAATTATAACGGGGAGTTTTTTATTAACTTGCGGATAATATAATTATTTATGGATATCAGTATCAATTCACCGGCATTAATATTTCCGGCAATTAGTTTAGTGATGTTGGCCTATACCAATCGATTTTTAGCATTATCTAACCGGGTGCGATCGTTGCATGATGCATATCAAAAGCAGGAAGAAAAGCAAAAAATACACGGGCAAATTAAAAACCTTCGGTATCGTTTAAAGCTAATTAAGAACATGCAGGCATTGGGTGTGCTTACATTTTTGAGTAGTATACTTTGTATGTATTTTATTTATGTAGAGTGGATGGTAATGGCGCATTGGGTGTTTGCGTTTAGCTTATTTATTTTTGCCGCATCACTGGCGCTCTCCTTTTTAGAAATACAATTAAGTACCCGCGCAATAGAGCTTGAATTAAGTGATATAGAAGGATTAGAAAATCCATCGGTAATAGAGTACATTAAAAAGAAGTTTGAATAATGGGTAATTGATAATTGACAATTGATAATTGACAATTGATAATTGACAATTGATAATGGGTAATGGGTAATGGGTAATGGAGGAGTGCAGGATTTTGGTGATGGCGGTAACTGAATAAGCGATGGAATACATAGTGTGCGAACCGCCAAATGCCTTCGATGCGACTTGATTTTTTTGTTTCTTTTTTATCAAGTGGTTCATCCCGATTTATCGGGGAAAAAAATAAAAATACGCTGCGATGTTGGATAAGAAACGCCAGCATGGCGTCTCTACGATTTTCTTTCACCAATTTGTTGCCTCCACATGGCGTAATACAATCCTTTTTCTGCTAACAATTGTTGATGACTACCGGTTTCTACTACCTGCCCTTTTTCTAAAACATAAATTTTATCGGCATGCATAATGGTGCTGAGACGGTGCGCAATCATAACGGTAATTTGTTCTTTTTGCGCAGAAATATCTCTGATGGTATTGGTAATTTCTTCTTCGGTAATACTGTCTAATGCGGAAGTCGCTTCATCAAAAATTAACAACTGCGGTTTACGAATTAAGGCTCTGGCGATAGAGATGCGTTGTTTTTCTCCACCACTCAATTTTAATCCGCCTTCCCCAATCATCGAATCGATACCGTTATCTGCTTTTGCTAATAGATTATTACAGCTGGCTTTTTGAAGCGCTTCGATCATATCGTTATCCGTTGCATCCGGACAAACAAACAACAAATTCTCGCGAATAGTGCCGGCAAACAGTTGGGTGTCTTGCGTTACAAATCCAATTTTGTTTCTGAGTTCGTCAA
>CANHJH010000092.1 GCA_947460365.1 Sphingobacteriia bacterium
ATTCAGACGTATTGATTTATTTAATACATTTAAGGTAGTAATAAACCAGCCACGTCCATATTTATACCACCATCAAATCGCTGCACGATACAATAACCCAAACAGATGGAGTGGTAGAGGACCCAATTATATTACTTTTGAAAGGAGATATGGCAACGATGATAGGTACGAGCGAGGACATGACAACAGGAGAGCGGATGGTTATCACGGAAGAGATGAAAGAAATAATGATACAAGGGGTTTAGAAAGAGGATCAGAAAGAGGAAGAGGTGGGTTTATGTTTAGAGGTCACAGATACTAATGGTACCGCCTAAACAAGCTAAATGTGTTTTTCATAATTTCTAATATATTAAATATAATAAAATATCTAAAAATAAAAATAAATACATAAATTGCATCAATAAATCAACAAATAAATTAATAAATAATCAAATCAACTGTATGAAAAAGTTTTTATTCTCGTTTACATTAATTGTAATGTCAGTATTTTCTGCAAGCGCACAAACTGCTGATGAAATCATTTCAAAATATGTTTCAGCAATTGGTGGCGCTGAAAAATGGACTAAAATTCAATCTATTAAAATGGAAGGTCAGATTGAAGTACAAGGCTTAGCAATTCCATTTACTATGCAAGGAGTTCAACTTAAAGGCATGCGTGTAGATGCTGAATTTCAGGGCAATAAAATTATAGATATTATCACTCCAACACAGGGTTGGTCTCAAAATCCATTGGGTGGAAAATATACTTTATCTCCTTTAACTGCAGAAGAATTAAAAACTAAAGCAGATGATTTAGATATTCAGGATCCATTTGTTAATTACAATGAAAAGGGTTCAAGTGTTGAATATTTAGGAAAAGATGAAGAAGATGGTAACGAATATTTTAAAGTAAAACTTACAACTAAAAACAAAAACGATAAAACGTTTTTCTTTGATACTAAAACATACCTTATTTACAAGGTTGAGTCAACTACTACTCAGCAAGGTCAGGAAATGAAGGTTGCAGTAAAATATCTTGATTATCAAACCCTTGATTTTGGCGTTAAAATTCCTTTTAAACAAGACATGGGTATGATGATGATGGTGAACAAAAAAATTACAGTTAATGCAGTAGTGGATGAAAATATCTTTTCAGGTAAATAGTTCATTAAAATATTCTTTAGCTGCTCTTTCCTTATTTTCTAAAAAATGAAAATAAGGAAAGAGCAGTTTTTGTTTGGGAGCAAGTATTGCTAAATGAATGCTTTATAAAGTAGCTTTGTCTTCCGAGTTTAAAATAAATATATCTTGCAATAGAAAAATTAGTTCAAATGAAATCAATACTAAAATCAATACTGTTTTTACTATTTACAGTTAATATTCTATCAGCCCAAAACATCATCAATTCCTCGCATTTTCAAGTGATGGGGGCAAGGTCACTGGGGCCTTCTACCATGAGTGGACGAATTACTTCAATTGAAGGTATATTGTCTGACGGGCAAGTAAATTTATATATCGGTACCGCGGGTGGTGGTATTTGGAAAAGTCAAAACGGAGGCGTGTCTTTTAATCCTGTTTTTGATAAATATTGTCAATCTATTGGTGCGTTAGCTATTGAACCCGGAAATGCAAAAATTGTTTATGCCGGTACCGGTGAAAGTAATACACGAAACTCTGTTTCCATTGGTGAGGGATTATATAAAACAACAGACGGAGGAAATAATTGGCAAAAAATCGGGTTAGATAGTACCGAGCGGATTAGTAAAATACTGATTGACCCAACCGAAAAGAAAACAGTGTACGCAGCAGCACCGGGTCCACTTTGGAAATCATCTGTACACAGAGGGTTATATAAAACAACCGATGGTGGAAAAACCTGGAATAAGATATTGTATGTAAATGAAGAAACCGGCTGTGCCGACATAGCAATTCATCCTACTAAAACGAGTACACTCTTTGCCTCTATGTGGCAATTTCAACGTAAACCTTATGCTTTTAATTCTGGTGGTAAGGGTAGTGGGTTATTTAAGTCTACCGATGGAGGTAAAACCTGGAATAAAATCACCCAAGGTTTTCCTGAAGGCGATTTAGGAAGAATAGTAGTAACCATTAATCCTTCTAAACCCTCAGAAATTTTGGCAATAGTGGAAGCCAAAGAACCTGGTTTATATATATCAACAGATGAAGGTGATACCTGGAAAAAATTAGCTGCAACCGAGAATATTACCGCTCGCCCATTTTATTTCAGTACACTGGTTTATGATCCAAAAGATGCTAAAAAAGTATATCGACCTGCTTTTGATTTTGCGTATTCCAGTGATGGTGGTTATTCATGGAGTAATACCATCATTGGTGGGGTCAATCCGCACGCAGATCATCATGCATTATGGATAAATCCCAACAATACCGATATCATGTATTTAGGTACAGATGGTGGTGTGTATTTAAGTATGAACAAAGGATCTAGTTGGCAATTTTTAAATAATTTACCCGTTGGTCAGTTTTATCATGTTAGTGTAGATAACCAGGAGCCTTACAATGTATTCGGTGGTTTACAAGATAACAATAGTTGGATGGCTCCCAATACCTCTCCGGGTGGAGTAACTGCAACCGATTGGAGGGCAATTGGAGGAGGTGATGGATTTTGGGTACAGCCAAGTTTAATCAATCCTAAAATTGTATTTTCTGAATCACAAGGTGGAGAAATTACCAGAGTTGATTTGTCTAACGGATTATCCTATGGCGTAAAACCTAAAAAAGTTGCCGGAGAGGAAGAGCATCGTTGGAATTGGAATACCCCAATAGTAATGGGTGCTTCTGTAAAGAAAAATACCGCTGGTCAATTACAATATAATTTATATACCGCTGCACAATATCTGTTTAAATCTACAGATGATGGTAGAAGTTGGGAAAGGATTTCTCCTGATTTAACCACTGATAATAAATTGCTTCAAAAGCAGTCTGAAAGTAGTGGAGGTATAACGGGTGATAATACCAGTGCCGAAAACCATTGTACCATTTTTACCATAACACAAGATCCAAAAAATGAACAAATTATTTGGGTAGGTACAGACGATGGTAATTTACAATTAACTAAAGACGGTGGAAAAACCTGGAATAATTTAGCAGCGGGCATCTGGAAAGCAGGTGTACCCGAAAACACCTGGATCAGCTGCATCGAAGTATCTAAAATCAATCCACAGAGAATATACGTTACGCTCGATAATCATATGTATGGCGATCATAAAACCTATGTGGTTGTTAGCAATGATGGGGGCAGCACCTGGACAAAATTTAATTCTCCGGAATTTACAGGTTTTGCACATGTAATTCGTGAGGATATAGTGAATCCTAAATTGTTATTTCTGGGAACAGAAATGGGTTTGTTTATTTCTTTAGATGGAGGGATGAATTGGTTAAGAAGTAAATACCAGAATATGCCCTGGTATAATTTAGTGAGAGATTTAAAAATACATCCGAAAACCCATGATTTAATTGTGGCTTCACATGGAAGGGGTATATACATCATAGATAATTTACAGCCTTTACGCGAAATGATTCAGTCGGATTTAAACAAAGATTTTATTTTGTATCCAATCCAATCATTTAAATACAATTATGGGGAACAATATCCTCAACCTGCAGAAAATATTGCTGGATGGGTGGGAGAGAACAAAACCGTATCGCCTACTATTTATTATTATTTAAAGCAAAGAAGTAATGATGCAGTTAAGATTGAAGTGTATGATGCTAATAATAAAAAAATAAAGGATCTCAATGGAACAGGGTTGAAGGGGCTGAATAAAGTTAATTGGGGATTAACTATTAATCCTCCCAAAGTAGCTCAGGGTGGTTTTATCGCAGGATCAAGTGTACTTTATTCAGGTTTTATTGCTCCACGAGTTCCGGTAGGAAAATATAAAATTGTGGTGAATGCCGAAGGAAAGAAATCTGAACAGTTTTTACTCATAGAAGCCAATCCACAGAAAGGCTTAACCGCATCATCTATTGCATTATTGTATCAACAATCCATGCGATTATACAATTTGCAGGAGAAATTATTTGTATTGGTAGACAGCCTTGATAAAACAATTGCTACCATTAGTAAGTCTGATACAACCGAATTAAAAACAAAGGATCAACTAAAAAAATTAGATTCCTTTAAACGGGAGATCATTGAATTAAACAGAAAGACAATTTTCTTTGATGAATTCAAATACAGAAGAAGATTAAGTGATTTATATCTTGCAGTGGCTATGGCAATTGAACCACTATCTGTTAAACAAGAAAAAGGAATCTTGTTATTAGAGGAAGAGTTTGAAGCGCTTAAAAAACAATTTTATGCTTTGATAGCAACAAGGTAAAGAACACAGTCAGGTGGTTTGTAATTGAATAATACCCGATCACTTACATGCTTCGTAGCGCTATTAAATGGTGCATGATTTATTCATGCACCATTTAATTTTAGTGATGATCATAAGGATCCACCCTGTATTAATACAGATTCAACAATTAATTCATTAACAGCCGGCGATCCGGATAGGCATGCCATCAATTGGGTAAAAGCCAATTTGCCTAATTTGTGCCCACTGGTTTCAATATAAGTAACTTGCGGGTAATACAATTTAGGCACAAAGCCGTTGCTGATAGCAATCAATCCTATGTCACTTTTAAGCTTAAGTCCATTTATTTGAACAGCTTTCATTACACCAATAAGTAGTTCATCACTCATGCAGAAAATAGCATCTACTTTAAGTGAACTGTTTAGTAGTTCACTTACCGCTTGTTCTGCATCATTGGAATTGTTGGAATGAATAATGGTAAGCTTTGCTTTTTTAGATTGCATATAATTTTCAAAGGCAGCTAATCTTTTTTGGGTGATAGACATAAGAGGGTCACCAAAAACCCCGATAATATTTTTTTTATTTGCTGCATGTAAAGCTTCAGCAGCCAAAGAAGCTGCTTTTTCATCGGCCATACAAACTTTATTGAGGGCATTTTCTTCCGGAACGATATCAAAAAACACAACAGGAATATTTTGATCGGTCAATTTTTGATAATCTTCCAAAGTCTTTGTTTTTGCAGAAATACAGGCAAACAGTCCTGTTACCCTGTTTTGCCTGAAAATTTTCAGATTGTCTGCTTCAATGGCCGGGTCATTAGCTGTTTGAAGTATCATCAAGGCATAACCATTTTTTCTACATTCTTCTTCTATGGAGGAAATAAAGCTTTCATAGAAGTAATTGAAAATAGCCGGAACCATCAAGCCAATCACTTTACTATTTTGAGTTCTAAGGTGCACAGCAAACGCATTAGGCTCATAATCTAGTGTATTAGCCAGCTCAAGGATTTTTTCCCTTGTTTTAACAGATATGTCGGGGTGGTGTTTCAACGCCCTGGAAACAGTAGAAATGCTATAACCCAGTGTGTTAGCTATTTGCTTCAATGTGGTGTTATTCACTAAATAATTTTGCTACAAGTTAAAAATATTTCCACAACAAATGTTTCCGCAAACCTTTGCGGAGATAAAATATTGATTTCTAAGCTTTTCTTAATGAAAAAATGTCAATATTTCGATTAATTTTAGTCTAACTGATATTAACTAACAGTTGTAAGCAGCGTAAATAAGTGTTTATTTGTCTTATTTTGTCTGAACAAACGATTGACTTTCATTTTTTTAGTAAAAATATTGCTTAAAATTTAACAAAAATTTGTTGTTGCAATTAAAATGTGTACTTTGTACACGATTAATAACTAGTAAACTGCCAATTATGAATCTAAAATTGCTTGCCAAGCCCGTATTATTGGGCGCTCTAGCTTGCTTGTTTGCGATTACAACGTATGCGCAAACGAAGACCGTCACAGGAAAAGTGACAGATGCTAAAGACGGATCACCAATGGTTGGTGCATCTGTAATTGCTAAGGGAACCAAAATAGGTGCACAAACAAGTGCCGATGGTTCATTTAAATTAGTTGTTCCTTCCAGTACAACAAAACTGGTGATTTCATCCGTTGGGTTTGCTTCTGCTGAGGTTGACGTTCGATCTACTGCTGAAGTTAGTGTTAAATTAACCGCTGCCACAGAAGCTTTAAGCGATATCGTGGTAATTGGTTACGGTTCAAGAAAAGTAAAAGACGTAACGGGTTCTGTCGCTCAGGTTACTGAAAAAGATTTTAACAAAGGTCAAATTGCTTCACCTGACCAATTGTTACAAGGTCGTACTCCAGGTGTATTGGTAACTCCTGCAACAGGTGAGCCTGGTGCTGCTGCTACCATCAACATTCGTGGTACAGGATCTATTAGTGGTTCACAGGAACCTTTATATGTTGTTGATGGAGTTCCATTGCAACAAGGCGGTACTTTGTCTTCTAACAGTGGTGTAGAAGGTGGTACCACTCCTAAAAATCCATTGATTTTCTTGAATCCAAATGATATTGAGAGCATTACTGTATTAAAAGACGCTTCTGCAGCCGCTATCTATGGTTCAAGAGGTGCAAATGGTGTTATCTTAATTACTACCAAACAAGGTAAAGGTGGTAAAAAAGGTCAATTAAATTTCAGTGCAAATACCAGCATTGCAAATACCGCTAAGCGTTATAATTTATTGAGTTCAGAAGATTTCCTTGTTGGTGCTAAAAAAGCTAATATTGATGGTGGAGCGGATCCATTGCTTGCTCAAGATGCCGTAAAAGCGATTGACAATGGTACTAATACCAATTGGCAAGACCAAATTTTCAGACAAGCTATTTCACAAAATTACAATTTAAGTTGGGGATACAATAATAAGGGAACTACCATGCGTTTAAGTGGTTCTTACGACGACCAACAAGGTGTAATTTATAATAGTGGATTAAAAAGATTAACAGGTCGTGTAAATATTTCTCAGAAATTATTTAATGATAAGTTGAAATTAGAAGCGAATGTTACGACTTCTAACACTGATAACCAATATGCACCTCTTTCAAATACAGCTGGTTTCCAGGGAAGCTTACTAGGCGTTGCGCTGAAAGCTAATCCAACTAATCCTGTATACAATACCAATGGTTCATTCTTCACCAACGACAATCAACGTAATGCTGCTCAAATGTTGGCTTACTTTGATGATAGAGATAATTTAAATCGTTTCTTAACGAATCTTTCTGCTACCTATCAAATTACTAAAAGCTTATCTTATAAAGCAGTTTTAGGAATAGATAATACTAAAACAGAAAGAATGTCTTTTGCTGATCCTCGTTTACCGGATGGAGTGTATGGTATTGGAAATATAAGTGTATTTGGTAAAGAAGAACAAGGTTCTGCAAATGCAGGAAAAGGTCGTGTTACCAAACAAAACTTAGAAAACAAATCTTCTTTGTTTGAGCAATATTTAACTTTCGACAAAACTTTTAATAATAACCACAACATCAATGCGGTGGCTGGTTTTTCACGCCAAAGTTTTGAGAGTAATTATGCAGGTAGTGCCGGATGGGATACTAAAACTCCGGTATCAGCCCCAAGTGATGTATTTGTTAAAAATTACGCTAATTTCAACAAGTACGTGAACTATGTGCCTGGTTTCGATAAGAATGAACTACAATCTGTATTTGGTCGTGTAAACTATACCTACAAAGACAAATATTTCTTAACTGCTACAGTTAGATCCGATGGTTCTTCTAAATTCGGTACTAATAATAAATATGCAACATTCCCTGCATTTGCTTTCAAATGGCGTGTAATGGAAGAAGCTTGGGCTCAAAACACTTTGGGTAAATTATTTGGAGATTTCAATATCAGAGCTAACTATGGTAAATTAGGTAGCCAGGATAATTTAGGTTCTTATGCTGCTTTAAACTTGCAACAAACTTATAAAGGTGTTACCAGATTTGTACAACAAGGTAACCCGGATTTAAAATGGGAAGAAGTGGCTACTACAGGTGTAGGGGTTGACTTTACCTCTAAAAACAGACGCTTATCAGTTACCCTAGATTACTATAATAACAAGCGTACCAACATGTTGTACTTCGCTCCAACTCCAGGTGGTTTTGCTCCTACCAGCTATTGGTGGATTAACCTAGATGGTGAAGTAACGAACAAAGGTTTAGAACTTGGCTTAAGCTATAAAGCTATTCAAGGGGAGAAATTCAAGTGGGATATCAACTTTAACTTAACTACTGTTGAAAACAACATTGAAGGATTACCAGTTAGTATCAATACTGGTGAAGTAAGTGGACAAGGTTTAACTGGTTCATTTGCTCAGGTATTAAAAAGTGGATCTCCTATATTCTCATGGTACCTTCCTGAGTTCTTAGGATATGATGGTAATGGAATTGCCCGTTATTCTTCTAACTCTGAAAGTAAAATTGTTGGTGGTGCATTACCTAAAATGTTTGCAGGTTTAACCAATAACTTCTCTTATGGAAGATGGAATTTAAGTGTATTTTTAAATGCAATCTCTGGTCATTATATTTACAACAATACTGCTAATGCATTATTCTTAAAAGGTAGTTTGAAAAATGCTCGTAACGTAACTTATGATGTGTTCAATAGCAATGAAAATCCATTCAATGGGAATGGACCTTCTTCTCGTTTCTTAGAGAAAGGTGATTTCATTCGTTTAGCAAACATGAATTTAAGCTATGCATTTAACTTGAATAACAAAACAATCAGAAGCTTATCAGTATTTGCTTCTGGTCAGAACTTAGCTTTATTCTCTAACTATTCTGGAATTGATCCTGAGGTGAATGTTGATAAGAGTATTAATGGAATCCCTTCTCGTGGATTTGATTATACTCAGTATCCTAAACCAAGAGTCATAACATTAGGTGTTAATGTTGGGTTTTAATTTTTGAATTTAAAACATATACTAATATGAAATGAGCCATATACAAAGTTTGCCCAAGTTAGTGCAAACCAATATAAGGCGAATTCCATGTGGCAATTGAAATTAATAAAAAGACATACACATGAAAAAGAATATGAAAAAATATATAATACCTGTGGTTGCCGCTGTTGGCATGCTTACGGTATCTTCTTGTACCAAATTAGAACCTACGTTAGGCGGAGTAAACGAGGTTGCTAAGGTAGAGGAAAGCGGCGCTCCAACTCCTCCATCTTTATCTGCTGTTTATGAGCAGTTAAACCAATTAACAGCCGGTCAGGCTAACTGGATTGCCTTAGAAGAACATTCCACTGATGTCATAATGGGACCAACTCGTGGTACCGACTGGGATGACTTAGGTACATGGCGTCGTTTACACTTACATACTTGGGATGGAGATCATAACCAAGTAAGAGATACTTGGAATGGCTTAAATGGTGCTTTGTTTCAAACCACATTGATTGCCGAAACAGCAACCGGTCAAACCAAAGCAGAAGGCCAATTTTTAAGAGCTTTCTTCAGATACATCACTTGTGATTTATTTGGTCAGGTTCAGTCTAGACCCGCAACTGCAGCTGCTAAAACAATTCCTAATGTTTTAACCAGAACTCAGGCAATTGATTCCATCATTGCAGAGTTAGAACAAGCTGTTACCAGTCTACCTGCTTACACTGGAACAAATAAAAACCAGGCAACTAAAGAAGCAGCTTGGACTTTATTAGCAAAGTGTTACTTAAATAAAGCAGTTTATAAGCAAGACCCTACTAAGCCAGCTGGTCCTTACACATTTGCTCCAGCTGATATGGCTAAAGTAATTGAGTATTGCAATAAAGTTTCTGCAAATACATTATTACAAGTTGATTCTTACTATTGGGATAACTTTAAATGGGATAATGGAACAGCTTCTTCAGAAAACATCTTTGTTAGGCACAATGGAACTGATCCTAATGATCATTCAGGTAATGGAGCAGCTTTAAGATGGCAAACTTCTCAAAGCTGGCATTACAATCAGCTTCCCGATGGATGGAATGGTTTTGTTGCTTTATCTCA
Organism: Sphingobacteriia bacterium; assembly: GCA_947460365.1. Classification (GTDB taxonomy): domain Bacteria; phylum Bacteroidota; class Bacteroidia; order Chitinophagales; family Chitinophagaceae; genus Sediminibacterium. The sequence continues at coordinate 9,888 of CANHJH010000092.1, forward strand.
ATTCTATGATACTTTTGAAGATGCAGATGTTCGTAAAAAAGATACCGTTGCTGGTTACACTTCTTTAATGGGTGTTACAGCAGGTTTTTTGGTTGGTCAGGCTTTTGGCCCAGTTAGCCCGGATCCAAAAAGAGGCGCTCAAATTGGTGACCCAATTGGTGCTTTAAAAGACAGAAGCGGTAACCCATTAGTATTCTCTAAGCGTGCATCTTTAACTTTTAATAATGAATCAAGTGGTATTCGTTTCAATAAATTCTTGTTAGATCCATCTACCGTTAAAGATGGTGCTTGGGGCAGTGCAAATGAATTTCCATTCTTCCGTATTTCAGATGTGCGTTTAATGAAAGCTGAAGC
>CANHJH010000093.1 GCA_947460365.1 Sphingobacteriia bacterium
TATTAGGACTCATTCCTGGATTACAGGGCAAAATTTATCGATATTTAAAAATCGAAAATGAGTACAGGCACTCTAGTAAAAGAAGTAAATCTGAAATCGCATGGAGGGCATATGGTGGTTTTGGATACAATTATGGAAATGATCGAACTATTGGTATAACATTGCCTTTTTATAAACAGTTTTCTGCAGGTGGACCAAATTCTATGCGAGCATGGTCGCTGAGACAACTTGGTTTAGGTAGTTCTAAGCAAAGCGAAAAAGACACTTCCAATAATGCATTTCGAGATCGTTATGGAGATATGCAATTAGAGTTAAACTTTGAATATCGGTTTCAATTGGCAGAAATCGGATCTTTTAAAATAGCCAGCGCACTCTTCACTGATATTGGGAATATTTGGAACATCAAACAGTCTGAATATGTTGATCCTACTACCCTCTTTTCCTTTAATAACTTAACCAAGGATATTGCCATTGGTGTTGGAACAGGCTTAAGGTTTGATTTATCCTATTTTTTAATTCGCTTGGATTTTGCATATAAACTAAAAGATCCATTAAGGGTGGAGAACGGAGGATGGTTAAAGCCGGAAACCTTTGAATGGACAAACACTAGACCCAATGGCATTAAGATCCCCAATTTTGCCCTACAATTTGGTATTGGCCTTCCATTTTAACTTAATTCAATATTGCTAAAATTCCTGGCTATTTTTCCTTATCATATGGACTTGAGCGCACTTATTTCTTGCTCAAACGCTTCCATCGATTGCGACTCCTTTAAACTAAAATCGCCTATACGAGTTCTACATAAACTGCTCATATAAGCTCCCACACCCAGTACTTTTCCAAAATCATTTGCAAGACTTCTGATGTAAGTTCCAGTAGAACAAATTACTTTGAAATGTACAATAGGCAGTTCTATTTTTTCAATGTTAAATGCATAGATGGTAATTGGTCGTGGTTCGAGCTTCACTTCCAACCCCTTACGAGCCGCCAAATAAACAGGCTTCCCATCTTGTTTAATAGCAGAATGCGCAGGGGGTGTTTGCAAAATAGGTCCAATAAAATATTTAGTAGCGGATTGTATAATTTCGGGGGTTAGGTGATCTATGGATTGAAATTGATCCGGTTCGCTTTCTAAATCATAGGTAGGCGTAATGGCACCCAATGTAAAAGTGCCGGTATACTCCTTTTCCATCCCCATGTATTCATTGATTTTTTTGGTAAACTTGCCGGTGCATACAATTAACAAGCCGGTAGCTAAGGGATCCAAAGTTCCGGCATGACCAACTTTAATAATTCTGGTTAAATTCCTGATTTTACGAATAACATCAAAAGAAGTCCAGTTAATCGGCTTATTTATTAATATCACATTGCCTTCTAGGAAGGGCTGTAAAGAAGGATGAATTTCTTTTTGACGCATATTAAAATCACCTGATAATTAAGCAGGTTATTGATTCAAAAAATTATTTAATTACAAGTAAGGTCTTTTAATAAGCTCGTGCAAAAAGGACCCTTTGTGTTGATTTTTTACCGGATAAAATGCAAATTCCCTCCTCCAACTGGTTATCTAAGGGTATACAGCGAATGGTTGCTTTAGATAATTCCTTAATCTTATCTTCCGTTTCGGCTGTTCCATCCCAATGAGCAGACACAAATCCTGCTTTCGTATCTAGTATATGAACAAATTCATCCCAAGTATTTGCAGGGGTAATATGCTCATCTCTAAACGCTTTAGCCTTATTAAACATTTGTTGTTGAATATCCTCTAGTAGTTGCTTGATGTATGCATCAATCCCTTCTATGGACACAGTTGTTTTTTCTTTCGTGTCTCTTCGTGCTATTTCAACCACTTTGTTTTCCAGGTCTCTTGCGCCAACTGCTATTCTAACCGGTACGCCTTTCAATTCATATTCTGCAAATTTCCAACCAGGTCTGTTGTTATCAGCATCATCATATTTAACAGAAATATTCAATGCTTTTAACTTTGCAATGATTGGGAGTACGGTTGCATCTATCAAAGCTTTTTGCTCCTCCCCTTTATAAATAGGTACTATTACAACTTGAATGGGAGCAATTCTAGGGGGTAAAATAAGACCATCATCATCACTATGTGCCATTACCAATCCCCCGATCAAACGAGTACTAACACCCCAGCTGGTGGCCCATACATAATCAAGCTTATTATTTTTATCACTGAATTTTACATCAAAAGCTTTTGCAAAATTCTGGCCTAAAAAGTGAGAAGTACCTGCCTGTAAAGCTTTACCATCCTGCATTAACGCTTCAATACAATAGGTATCTTCTGCACCGGCAAAACGTTCATTGGGCGATTTAACTCCTTTAATTACGGGTAAAGCCATCCAATTCTCTGCAAAATTTGCATATACATCCAACATTTTACGTGTTTCTTCAATGGCCTCGGCTGCCGTAGCATGTGCTGTATGTCCTTCCTGCCATAAAAATTCTGCGGTTCGCAAAAATAAACGGGTACGCATTTCCCAACGAACAACATTAGCCCATTGATTAATTAACAAGGGCAAATCCCGGTAAGATTGAATCCAACCTTTATAAGTATTCCAAATAATGGCTTCGCTGGTTGGTCTTACTACCAACTCTTCTTCTAAACGAGCTTCGGGATCTACCATCAACTTACCCTTATTATTAGGATCATTTTTTAATCTATAATGGGTAACAACCGCACATTCTTTAGCAAAACCTTCCGCATTTTTTTCTTCAGCCTCAAATAAACTTTTAGGAACAAATAAAGGAAAGTAGGCATTTTGGTGCCCGGTATCCTTAAACATTTTATCTAGCACATCCCGCATATTTTCCCAAAGTGCAAACCCGTAAGGCTTAATTACCATGCAGCCTCTCACGGCACTGTAATCGGCTAAATTACCTTTTATTACAAGGTCGTTATACCATTGAGAATAATCTTGTTCTCTGGAAGTTAATTCCTTTCCCATAATACATTAACAATTTATTATATAATTTTTACTGACATTCATTTATTGGCATGTAATTTGCAAAAGTATAATTGAAGGTCAACAGCACGCAAATGTATGTAACTTCACTCAGTCTATTTTATTTAACCTAAATCTGGCGTTATGAAAAAGTTTATTTTAAGTTCGCTAATTGCCGTAACCCTATTAACAGGATGTAGTTCGGTATATCAGACAGGTCAAACTCCTGATGATTTATATTATGCTGCAGGTGCTACTCCATCTGAATATTATACCAGAGATAGAGAAGAACCAGACCAGTATCAGGAAGATGTTAGTACACAAGACGACAACTACTTACGCATGAAAGTAGCCAACAGAAATAGATGGGGAGCTATAGATAACTTTAGCTATTGGAATGATATGCGCTATGACTTTGGATTCAACAGCTTTTATTCTCCTTATGCATTTAATTATAATCCATTTACGAGCAATCATGGCATTGGATTATATGGTTCATATTACTCCGGATTTGGAAACTATTATTTAGGCATGGGAAATTTCTATCCTGGCTATGGTGGATTTTATTCAGGCTATGGTGGATTTTATTCAGGCTATGGTAATTATTATGGAAATATAATGGGTTGGCACAATCCCATCTACACTGTAATTAATTATAGCAAACCCAGAATTTTTAACAGAACTTATACTTCCGGTTCAAACTTAAGTAGTTACAGAAATAATACCTACAATAATCGAAACAGTACCTACAACAACAGTAATAATACTACAGGTGATCCCAATAGAAATAGTAATATTTCTCGTCGCATAACCCCTTCTCCTTCAAGTGGGGGCAACAATAGTAGCTATGATAGACCAGTTAGAACATTTAGTTCTTCAGGAACATCAAGTTCGGCGGGTGGTGCAAGTGGTGGTTTTAAGAGTACAGGAAGTAGCGCCCAAAGCGGAAGAGGAGGAAGAAACTAACAACCAATTCTTTACAATTCAAGAAAATATATTACTTGATGCGATAGCATCAAGGTACCCTTTTATACCTTGTATATGAAAAAAGTAATTTTACTAATCGCCTTATTTTATATAATTAAAATTAACGCGCAAACTCCTGACGATGCATTGAGAACTGCATGGTTTACTCAAAATGGTACTGCAAGAAATTTAGCAATTGGAGGAGCGATGGGTTCATTAGGAGGTGACATTACCGCTAACCATATCAATCCGGCCGGTCTGGGCTTTTTCAAGTCCAAGGAATTGGTTTTATCACCTGGGTTTTTAATGAACAAGAATAAATTTAATTTCAGAGGAACTGATTCAAGCAGCGCTATAAATAATACTTCATACGGTACATCCGGAATCGTTTTTGCTGGTAACGCCGGTAGACAAAGTAGGTGGACGAGCACTGCGTTTTCGTTTTCTATCAACCAAATAGCTAATTATAATAACAGTGTACAATACAGTGGTTACAATAATGCCAGCTCATTTACAGAAAAATACCTGGAAGAATTAACACGTGATAGAGCAGATACCAATGCTGCGCTGAGTAATTATATTTTTGGCTCCTCCCTTGCATTTCGCACGTTTTTAGTAGACACCCTAGGAGGAGCAGGTGGCAGTATCATTGGCTATCAGAGTATGGTACCCTACTCTACAGGAATTTACCAACAATATAATGCGCAAACTACAGGAGGGTATAATGAATTAGCATTTGGAGTGGCAGGTAACACGAATGATAAACTTTATTTGGGTGCCAGTTTAACGATACCTATTATAAAATATAACCGTAATCTTATTTACAGTGAAAAAGATGTAACTAATAACGCTAACAATAATTTCAGCTTTTTCGAATACAAAGAAAGCTACAGTTCATCCGGTTCGGGAATAGGCTTAAAATTAGGGATGATTTATAAACCGCAATCCTCTGTTCGCATAGGATTTGCATTCCATTCGCCACAATATATAGGATTGACCGACAAAATACGTTCCTCATTAATTGCCAATACAGAAACATACGCCGGACAAAAAAGTGAGTCAAGTGATGCATTAAATAGTGGCAATGCAGGCGTGGTTAAATACAACATCACTACTCCATGGAGAATGATTGGTAGTGCGAGTTTTATGTTTAGTGAAGTTGCAGATATTCGCAAGCAAAGAGGGTTTATAACTGCGGATATAGAATATGTTAATTACAGAAGTATGCGTTATTCTGCAGCAGCTGAAAACTCAATCGATGAAACGCTTAGAACATATTACAGAACATTAAATGATTTGATCAAAGACACTTATGTTGGCAATATCAACGCTAAAATAGGTGGGGAATTAAAATTTAATACGTTTATGGCAAGATTGGGTGGCGCGTATTACGGCAGTCCATATGCAGATAAAACCTTACAAGTAAATCGCATAATTGGCTCCGGAGGTATCGGCTACAGAAATAAAGGAATGTATATAGATGTAACGTATTCGCATATTATGAATAAAGATGTACAATTCCCATATAGGTTAAATGATAAGCCGAATACCTTTGCTACACAAACCGGCAATAGAGGTAGTATTATGGTAACACTTGGTTTTAAAATTTAAACTACTTCCCCTTCTAAATCATAATCATAGGCTTTGGTGATTTTCACTTGAACAAATTCACCAATTGCTAATTTCTTGGCAGAATGGATAACCACTTCGTTATCCACTTCAACACTATCAAACTCTGTTCTACCTAAATAACGGCCGGCTTCTTTTTTGTCTACCATGACTTTAAGAATCTGGCCTATTTTTTCTTGATTTTTCTCGAGGCTTATTTGTTGTTGAACCTCCATAATTTCCTGAGCTCTCTCTGCTTTCAACTCCGCAGGTACATCATCTACTAATTCATGCGCAGAAGTATTTTCTTCATGACTGTAACTGAATATGCCCACTCTATCAAAGCGATGTTCTTCTAAAAATTCTTTAAGCTCTTCAATATCCGCTTCCGTTTCACCTGGAAAACCGGCAATCAGCGTAGTTCTCAAGCAAATTCCAGGCACTTTTGCTCTGATTTGATGGATTAGTTCTGCCATTTCTTCGCGAGTAATATTCCGATGCATGGCTTTCAACATATTATTGCTGGCATGTTGCAATGGCATATCGAGATACTTACAAATATTATCGCGTTCACGCATTACATCTAAAATCTCTAGCGGAAACTTACTAGGATATGCGTAATGTAATCTAATCCACTCCAACCCTTTTACATCAGCTAAAGCGTTTAATAGCCTAGGGAGATCTCTTTTTTTATAAATATCTAATCCGTAATAAGTAAGTTCTTGCGCAATTAGCATAATTTCTTTAACTCCTTTCTGAACCAGCGCCTCCGCTTCTGCCACCAATGATTCTATTGGTCTGCTCACATGCTGACCACGCATTAAAGGAATCGCACAAAAAGAGCAGGTTCTGTTACAACCCTCACTAATTTTTAAATAAGCATAATGCTTAGGCGTGCTTAACATCCTCTCTCCCAACAATTCTGCTTTATAGTCTGCATCAAATTGCTTTAAAATAAGGGGCAATTCTAATGTGCCGAACCAAGCATCGACTTCCGGCATTTCGGCCTCTAAATCGCCACGATAACGCTCACTGAGGCAACCCGTAACATATACTTTGTCTAATTTGCCTCTTCTCTTTAATTCTACCTGATCTAATATGGTATTAATGCTTTCTTCTTTGGCTTTATCAATAAACCCACAGGTATTTACCACTACAATGTTATGATCTAGCTTAGCATTTTCATGCACTACTGCAATATCATTGGCAGCTAGCTGTCCGCTGAGCACTTCACTATCCACTAGATTTTTACTACAACCAAGGGTTATTATATTGACTTTATCTTTCTTAAGTGTTTTTGCCTTCATGGAGGGGCAAAATTAGGTAAAATGAGGAGTTATTTTTTTTCTAATGATTGAATTCTTTTTTCCAGTTGGTGAATTAAATCCATTAAATGCTGATTTTGTAGGTTCATTTCCTTGATTTGATCAGTTTGGTTGTTTGATTTTTTCTCTAACTGCTCTATTTGTTGTTGCTGGTCTTGAACTGCTTTAATTAGATATGGGGTTAACTTACCATAATCTACCTGCCAGGGATTTATAGAGGCATCGGCGCCTCCAACTCTAACAACACCGGGAATCACCTGATATAATTGTTGAGCAAGCACTCCCGTTTGCGGATGGGTACCTTTGTCTGACTTATAATTAAAATCTTTAATTTGAATTTTTTGGAGATCTGCAATAGAAAAAGAAGTGGGCCGTATATTTTCTTTCAATCTTTCATCGGAGGTTGTAGAATAAGTTACCGCGGCTGTACCACTATTGGATACTGAACCGATTAACGCACCCTGATTTTTAAACATAAGAAATTCATGCCAATTATTGGCCCAGTTACTAGCCGTATTTGCATTTAAAGTCAACATTCCGTTGTTATCGCCAGTTGTACTTTCTACATAAATGGAAGTAGGCGCACCATTGTAAATATGTAAGGGATAACCAGGTGCTGTTGTGCCTATACCTACCCGCCCATTAGCGGTCCAGGACATAATGTTAGAGGTAGTTGTGTTTGGACCATCATTCATGGCCAAATCTAGCCTTGTGAACGCATCATTGGTACTAGCTCCTGCTACCGCATAAGAACCTAAATTAAACTGCGAAATATTGTCCCATTTTACGGTATTTGTGGATGGTCTGGAAAGTCTTAATACCTGCGCATTCGCATTAACAGTATTGGTAGCTAATAAAGAACTGTTTATATGTAAGGTAGTTGCGGGTGATGTAGTTCCAATTCCTACTTTACCAACGCTATCACTATATAGCCTGATATTACCATTGCCATCTCCAATAGCTACTTGATTGCTACCGGCTAAATAAGGCAGCTGTATGCCATTACCCAATACTGTATTTTTGCTGCCGGTTGTAGTGTTGCTGCCTGCATTTTGTCCAATAAAAGTATTGGAACTGCCGGTAGTTAAATATCTACCAGCATACTGCCCAACAGCAGTATTGTTGCTCCCTGAGGTATTTGCATTAAGTGAAGTTGACCCTAATGCAGTATTCCCACTTCCAGATGTATCTGCAGCCAATGCAAAAGATCCCAAAGCCGTATTAGATGTACCTGTAGTATTACTATTAAATGCACCATAACCAACACGTAAATTCAAGTAACTATTACCACCTCCGTTGCCAATAATTACCCCATTTATTTTTTTATCAACACCGCCTAATTCTTGTAAGGCGGTATTATTTATAATACCAGATACAGTTGCGCTAACTGGTGTTGTAAATAAACTTTGATTGATTCTTTTCAACACGCCAGTGGCATCAATTGTTACCACACTATCGGTAGTTGCTCCAGAAGATAAATTACTAAAAACAGCTCTAGTGCCATATAGAGTATCCGAAAATTTACCGGTACCAACAACGTCTAATTTAGTTGATGGACTTCCATTTCCAATGCCCACTCTGCCATTTACCAAATAACTGATAAGTGGAGCAATATAACCGTTCATGCCAAAATCAACTCTATTGGTTGTTGAGTTGTTTCCTTGATAAATAAATCGCCACTCTGCATTGTTACCTGCCGACATAGCAGTTCCAAAATTAATCTGGGTTGCATTTCCAGCTGTAGTATTATTGGGTGCTAAAAACTTACCTACCGAAGTATAATTACCGGTTCCTGCTGATTGAACATCTAAGATAGATGTTGGCGAGGAAGTACCAATACCTACATTTCCACTGATAATTAACCCATTTGTGGGGGCAGTATTCACTCCAGCATAAGAACCAATTGCAGCCGCACCTACTACATCTAACTTATTTAGCGGCAATGTATTCAATGCCATTGAACCTATCGCTACATTACCACCTGTAGTAAATTTTGCAACCTGCGTCCATGCAGAACCAGTCCAATAAGAAAAATTCAGCAAATTTGCTTCTTGTGTACCACTGCTGTTCCATGCATCGGCCCTGGCTGCAACTTGCCAACCCTTATTACCGGAAGCACCCAACTGCGTTGAATTAGATTTTGTAATAAAATTCATCCCGGCTTGCTGGCTGGCAGACCCTCCAACTGTTTCCACTACAATAGAAGATAAAGCATTTGCACTAGAAATAGTGTGGAACCCAACGTTTGCATATGGACTAGTTAAGGTAGCACTTCCGATATTTGTAAGAATCCCCTCATTTCGATATATAGGTAAAATTTTATTATTCCCTGCATCATTTGTGCCTCCACTTTTATAAAATGGACTAGCTTGAATTGTATCTGCTTTTTTTAAATAAGGCAATAACATGTTAAGCGTATCAGCATACTTAACCCTGCCGGCCAAGATTACAGAAGTATCACGCAAAGCGCCTCTAGAATCAACTAATTTAATTTGTGCATTTAAAATCGGAGAAAATGAAGTTAAACAGATGAATGCCAATATGCATTTAGAAAAGTGCCTCATAGTATATTAAATTTTCTTATCCAATAATCAACTATGATTAAGCAAATATTAAATGACCATTCGTACTGCTTTTAATTTAAAAAATTAAAGCATACTAAATTTGTAAATGGTGATTCCGAATAGTTGTTAAGGGGGTGTAAAAATACTACTATTAATAAATACACTAAAATACTTATTCAAAATAATCACCCCTCATTTAACTTTATTGCAAAGTAAATATGTAAACAGGAATTGAATAACTTATTTATAAATGGATTACATATAAGCTAACTTAAATATATATAAGAATAAATGATTAGCAATGATGAAAAAAAACAATCATTGCTAATCATATACGAAAAAGTAATTAGAAAAAGGGATTGCCCTATTTGTTGAGACCTTCTACTTATGCACTTCACTAGTAAAATGGAACTTAATATCCGGATTATTATTGATTTCTGTATTTAAAAACCATTCGCTTTGAGCTAGGTATACCGGTTGTTCATCTTTATCTAAAGCAGCGTTTTGTTGTTTAAAGCGCAGGAAGTCATCCAATTTTTTAGGATCAGCTGATGTTAACCAACAAGCTTTGTAAAAAGGAAGCGTTCTAAACTCACAAGCTGCGCCGTATTCTTGCAACAATCTGTATTGAATAACCTCAAACTGCAACTCCCCTACGCAACCAATAATCTTTTTATTACCTCCAAACTGAGTAAAAAGCTGAGCAACACCTTCGTCGGTTAACTGGCTAATGCCTTTCTCCAATTGCTTTGTTTTCATTGGGTCTTTGTTCACCAATTCTTTAAAGATTTCAGGAGAAAAAGTTGGAATACCGGAGA
>CANHJH010000094.1 GCA_947460365.1 Sphingobacteriia bacterium
ACATAATTTTTACTTTCTCCAGCTCCAAATCCGGTAACAAAAATAAATGGAATATCTATTTTGTTCTCCCTATGTATTTCCACTATCAATTTTGCAAAATCTGAAAACAGGGTAGTAATTTTCATATTCTTACGAGTGCCTAATGTTACAATTATAGCTTCTGCATTTTGGATTGAATTTAATAAGTCAGCTTTATTGGTTGCATCACCAAGTATCATTTTTAATGATTTTTTCTCTTCTATTTCAATTTCAGACCGCGAAAGGGTCGTTATTGAATGCTTTCTATTTAGTCCTCTTTTTACTGTTTCTAGTCCTATTCCGCCAGAGGCTCCTATTATAGTTATATTCATTTTATTTATTGATTTAGATTTTAAAAATATCAAATATGTCAGTAAATGTACTTTAAAGATTTTAGGTAATCTATTATCAGTAAGTCAAATTAATCTAGTACTAACTATAGAAACATATATACCCCTGCGTGAGGAAAACACTCTCTTAAATCAATTCAAATCGCTTCAGTTATATTTGGCGAAAACATAACCGATTGTAAAATATCGCCTTAATTTTATCAATAAAATTCCATATCCCTGGTATCTCGGATTCAAATCCCGATCTTGCTTCATGAAAATCAAGTTCTTACGTTAAATCTACCTGATTTATTATTGAATGCGTTTTCTGCGCATAATTAAATCCTTTAATGCATGTATAAAAGCAATATTAGGCCCCCAATTTTTAATATTTATTGATTATTAATTAATAAAAATATAATTTATAATGTATTAAAAACCAATGTTATAAATATTTTGACAAGTAAAAAATTTAATAATTTATATGTCTAAGTGTATTTTATATATTTTCAATTCATTAATGTATCTATATCGGTCATTAATGAAAAAAAATATACTTTGGCCCAATGAAATTAACGACAGATCTAATTATTCACAGTTGCTACTTTTTTTTATTTCTTTTTGCTATTATAGTTTTTTTTGATGTTCTAATTAGATTCAAGTCTCCTATTAAACTAAAGTTTTATTTTTTAGCAATGATTATTGCTATTGGCACCGCTTCTTTTTGTTCATTTGTAATGTTTGGGCCAGATCAATATATTATGATTATTATGCTATGTAAGGCAATCGTAGCTACTTCGCTCGTTCAAGTTTTTACTAATATATATTTTATTAAGCATAAAATCATTGCTAATATTTATTCTATTATTAGTGTAATATTTTTTATTTTTTTGATATTTTATGTTTATGGACTAGGTCATGAAAATTCGGTGTTTCCTAAATACAATACAATAACTAGCGTTCTAGATCAAAGAGAATTTCGATATAATCTTCCCATTTATTTAAAAGTTTTTGTATATCTATTTTTTATTGGATTTAATGCTTTTAGCTTTTATTATTCCTATAACATACTTTTTTTATTTTCTTTTAATAATATTTATTTTAAAAAAGTTCAAATATGGACCATAGCATTTTTCACATTTGTGGTACTTGCATTAATAGCAATGATTTCTAATCCTTTTATAGCTATATCAAATAATACTACAAACCTATTATCAATAGGGGCAGTTCTAAATTTACTTTTAATTATTTTATATAGACCTGATTTTATTAATCAAAATGGGTCTAAAATTTCTTTTGGCCATTTATTTAATAGAAAAGATTTTAGTAATGATATACAAGCAATAGATTTCAATTTTCATTTTTATAATAATTTCTATTATAAAAATAAAACTGCAAATATTATTGATTTTTCTAACATCATTGGAGTAACTAAAGAAGTAATGTTTAATTATATTTATTTTACCTATTCAATGAGTTTTGATGAGTTAATAAATAAAGCTAGAGTTGACTACTTTGTAGAAATTATAAAAGATCCAAAATATCAAAAATATACAGTAGAAGCCTTAGCAATGGAAGTGGGTTTTAGTTCAAGGCAACGCTTTTATCAACCGTTTAAAAAATATCATGGAGGAAATCCTTCAGATCTTATCGATATTTTAAATGATTAATTAATTGAAAATCAGTGACATGTATAATGTTACAGATGTATTTTTAAATGTAACTATGACATTTGTAATATTAACATAAGTAATTTTTTCTCCAATTTTATTTTTCCAATTTTTATGATCCAATTCCTAGGATCATGTCTTTATTAAGCTTTTTTAACGGTTTTATTGAAAAGTATCGTTTTAACAATGATACTTTAAAAAAATTATTAGATCATTATTTTTTTGATTTAAAATACTATTTGAATCAAGCTGCTTCAATTGAAGGGTTTTCCCATTTATTAAATATTAGCACTGAGCAATTAGATCAAATTTCAAAGGCTCATTATAGTAGATCGTTTGACCAATTATTAAACGAATACAGGTATGGCCATTTTCTTAAAGAAATACAGAGCCCTATTAATGATAATTTATCATTAGAGTCCATATTCAAACTCAGCGGATTTGAAAATAATGAAAAGTATATTGAATATGTTCAACAAAAGAAAGATTTATTTAATCAAACAGTAAATAAAATTTAAATAAAATGCAGGTCACAAAATTCAATTATGCAACAATTCCTTTTACTAGTAAATAATATGAACTTAATAAATAAGATAAATCTAATTCCTGAAATATCATTGCTGGCAATAATGGTACTAACTTCTCCCAAAATTTCACATGCTCAGGAAATATCTGGTGCTTTTATTATGAGTAGTGTTGGTTCTATTCAAAACTTCGCTAATAATAGTATGGCAATAACTTTTAGCAGTAGTTCCATTTGTTTCAATGTACAAAATGGTGCATCGGTAATTATAGGGGAAAGGGGTAGTGGTTTTTTTGTAAACAATTGTGCGGTGATTGAAAAGTTTAATACACTTGGTATCCAATTATTTCCAAATCCAGTTACTGCAATTACTAAAATAAAATTTGTTAATACACCTCAATTAAATGATGCGTTTACAATTAGTATATGGAATATATCGGGTATTAAGTTAGCAACAAGTCAAGCGTTTGGTTATGAGCTTTATCAGGGGAAGTTAATGGATATAAGTAAACTTAGTACCGGCACATTTATTTTAAAAATCGAATCAGATAAATACAGCGAAACTTTAAAATTTATTAAAGCAAAATAAAATTATATAAACATGAGTTGCAGAATCCTTTTTAAACTAAACACATTTTTATTAGTTGTTACGCTAACTATTTTTACTAATCAGTTATTTGCACAAAACAATGAAGGGATATTTTTTCAGGCTGTAGCTAGGGATAACTTTTCAAATCCTGCGAAGGATCGTAAAATATATGTGCTGTCAAGTATCATGCAATCAAACATAACAGGTGCGAAAGTATTAATAGAGGAGCATCATACCAATACTGATGCTGCAGGAATGTTTAGTATAAGCCTTGGTAATGGAATAAGAGTAGGAGGTATAGCAAGTGGACTATCGAATATAGAATGGGCTAATGGTCCATTTTATTTAAACTTAAAAGTAGCAATAACTCCAGTGTCTGGAAATGCTGGATGGGATTATACAAAAGAGTGGGTAGATATTGGTACTACAAATTTTGGCGCTGTTCCCTATGCTATGTATTCGATTAATGCCGGAGGTGTAAGCCAAAAATTAAATAGTACAGATACTACCAAAATGTTGGCTGTATATGCAAAAGCAAATGACGTTCAAAGTTTAGCAACAATTGTTGATACAAAGTTATCTGCAAAAGATACTTCAGCTATGTTAACTCCATATGCTAAATTAGCATTGGTGTTAGACTCTGCGTATATCAATGCACAACTAAGATCAAAAGTGTCGCTTTTAGATAGTTCAACAAAGTTTGTAACGCCAGCGATGCTAGCAGCAAAGACCTTTGATACAACCTCATTAAGTAATAGGATAGACCTAAAAGCGGATGCAACTGATGTTGATACCAATCTTGCATCAAAATTAAATATTTCATCTACAACATCAAATAATACTGCAAATACCATAGTTAAGAGAGATAGTGCTGGAAATTTTGCAGCCAATATTATCTCAGGTACATTGTCGGGAACAGCAACTAATGCTAACACTTTAGTTTATGCAAGAAATATCAATGGTGTAGCATTTGATGGTAGTTCAGATATAACAGTAACTGCAGATGCAGGTACTTTAACCGGAACTACATTGGCAAACAATGTAACAAATTCTAGTTTAACAAGTGTTGGGACTATAACAAATGGCACTTGGAGTGCTACATTGATAGATGTTACAAAAGGCGGAACGGGAACAAATAACGGTTCTATCACAGGAACCGCTGCTTTAACTTTTACCGCAGGAGGAACTAATCAAAATGTTTCAATTTTAGCAAGTGGAACTGGAAGTGTTGGTGTGGGAACGAATAGTCCAAGGAGTTCAGCTGCTTTAGATGTAAATTCAACAACACAAGGTTTTCTTCCACCGAGATTGTCAACCGATCAGAGAAATGCAATTGCTAATCCAGTTGAAGGGTTAACCATTTGGAATACCACAAATAAGCAACTGGAAGTTTATGACAGTCTTTATTGGGTAAATATGAATGGTAAATTAGTTTCTAATTTAAATGTGGGAGATAGATACGGAGGAGGAATTGTGGCTTATATTTTTCTACCTGGTGACAATGGATATGTTGCGGGACAAACCCATGGGTTAATTGCAGCTATTGTTGATCAAACTACAGACGCGGGTGTTAAATGGTTCCCCAGTATTTTCTATGATGTAACCCAAACCCTTTTAGGACAAGGCCTGGACAATACTTTATCAATAATTGCAGCTTCAGGTGGCGCATCTTTGACAAATTTTGCTGCGGGACTTGCTAGCAGTTATAGGGGTGGGGGTTACACTGATTGGTATTTACCGAGCAAAGATGAATTAAATAAATTGTACCTAAATAGAGACATAATTGGCGGTTTTGCTACTTCTGGGCTTGCAGCATATTGGAGTTCGTCTCTAAAGGGAACCATTAATTTTAAAGATTTTACTGAGTTTGCTAAAGGAATCTCAAATGGATGGGTTCAGTTATTTTTTAGCAGTGGCGGAGATTTGGGAGGCCTACAGAAGGAACTTGGTATTAGTAACGCAAGACGTGTTCGCGCAGTTAGAGTTTTTTGATTTTTTTATTTAATCAAGAAATATGTTATGGGTATAGGCATCTATTTATCGCTCTGTGTGAGGAAAATCTATTTTTAAACATCCAAATGCCCTGCGAATAAAAGTCTAAATTGATTTGCCGACAGACAATGTGGTGTTTTCAAACTAAGCCATTTTAAATAACTGATTATCTTTTTGGATGAATTACCTTAGTTGATTAAAAGATTGATTTTTAAATATATCCATGCATACATTAAAACCCTGTATACTGTTTTTTGCTTTTCTATCGCTTTCCATGTTTTCATTGGGTCAAGATCGTTATAAAATAATGGCTGGGGACCCAAACGGTATTAATAAGTGGTACATGGGCAGACAAATTGCACAAGTAATGAGTCATTACGGAATAGATTGGCTTGAAAGGGAAGAAAGAGAAATGGAAGAAAATACTGCGCTATTATTAAAAAATTTAGCCGTAAAACCAGGTATGGTTATTGCTGATATTGGAGCGGGTAGTGGCTACCATAGTGCATTACTTTCAAAAATGGTGGGAAGTGGTAAGGTTTTTGCAGTAGACGTTGAGCTAGAAATGATTGCTTACTTAAATGAAAGAATCAAGCGGGAAAAATTGTCACATATACTACCTGTATTGAGTTTAGAACAAAAAGTATCATTACCAGAAAATACCATTGACCTGATGTTGTTAGTAGACGTATACCATGAATTTTCTTATCCTTATGAAATGACGTTATCGATGCGAGCTGCATTAAAACCTGGTGGTAAATTAGTGCTTGTAGAATTTAGGGCCGAAGATCCAACTGTACCAATTAAAACCATTCATAAAATGAGTGAAGCGCAGGCCATTAAAGAATTTAAAGCTGCAGGTTTTGCATTTGATAAAAACATAGATAATCTTCCATGGCAGCACTGCATGGTTTTTACAAAGCAGTAATTTAACCATAAGAATTCACCATCAACAATAAGCACATTTGCACCATTCATTGAAACGGAACAGTGTGAGCTTGCATCATCAGTAACCAAAACTATAGATAGGGCATTTTACTACGATGAACAGTCATTTGGAAAGACTTGTTTTCATGTTTTTAGTTATTTGTACTTTTAGGGAAGGATATTTTACTGATTTTTTTAATTATTATATTCAAATAGTACTTCATATATCATAAAATGGTAGACAAATTATTAAAAACGGCATTAGGGAGACTACGAATTGTAGCATTTATTGAAGGATGTTCGTATTTACTTTTAGGTTTTACGATGATTTTAAAATACAAATTTTTTATGCCACAGCCCAATTACATTGTTGGTTTGGCTCATGGAATGCTTTTTGTTCTTTACATCGTTTTACTGATTCAAGTTTCATTTTCATATCGCTGGAACATTCTCAAAACGTTTATGGCTTTTTTGGCTTCATTAATACCTTTTGGCACTTTTTATGCAGATAAAGTACTTTTTAGACAATTTAATTAATAAAGTATTTAAATCAACAACAGCGGAATTTTCACAATCAAGCGATGCGAATGCGAACGACCACTTGGGAGATGCATTTTGGCTTTATTAAATTTCCGTTGTTTAAACATAAAAATGGAATAAAATGACAGTTAAATATTTAAACTCGTTTAAAAGGGATCGGCTCTTACCGCTAGCATTTCCACTTCTAGTATTTCTTTTCTCCTGTTCAAAAGATAGTAAACCTGTTTCACCCCCTTTAACCGGTACACCTGTGATTATGATAACCACCCTACTAAACAATCAGGGTATTATTTGGGGCTTTGATGTTCTGCCCAATGGCAATCTGCTATTTACGCAAAAAGAAGGAACTATGCGCTTGTTTGACACTACTACGCAAAGCAATACAATGATTTCTGGGTTGCCTTCCAATATTTCAGCAACAGGGCAGGGGGGATTGCTGGATGTAGCTATTTCGCCAGATTATACTACAAGCCAAAGTGTATATGTAACTTATAGCATTACAGGCGGATTTCTTTCACTGGCAAGGTTCACGTTAAATGGAACTGCAGCTACCAATTGGCAGGTGTTGCATACCACCGAGTCGGCTTCGACCTGGAATGGCCATTATGGAAGCCGTATTACCTTTGGACCTGATGGTAAATTGTATTGGAGTGTGGGAGAAGGTGGTGGAGGAAGCCTTGGTGGTGCTTCAAGCCCTCATCAAAATGGACAAAGGCTAAATACGATTTGGGGCAAAATACATCGAATGAATCTTGATGGTACTATACCATCAGATAATCCGCTATTACCCGGCCAAGCTGCACGGTCTACTATATTCAGTTATGGCCATCGCAATCCGCAAGGCATGGCTTTTGAACCTTCAGCTAACCGACTTTTTGTAAATGAACATGGACCAAGCGGTGGCTGCGAACTTAACCGCGTTCAAGCTGCAGAAAATTTTGGTTGGCCTTTGTACAGCAATGGCATTAACTATAATGGAACTACCATTAGTAACGGGCATAATGCTGCGGGGATTGTGGCACCACTAAAAAGTTGGACGCCCGCATTCGCGCCATCTGGTTTAACCTTTATCAATCACCCTTCTTTTAGAGATTGGAATGGCAATTTGCTAATGGGTAGCCTTGTTCGCCGGCATTTACTTATGATAAAAATGACCAATGGTGTACCCAGCGATGAAACAATTTTGCTCGAAAACAATGGTCGCATAAGAAATGTAAAAATGGGCCCTGCTGGTAAAATTTATGTAAGCGTAGAGGATGGGGGTAGGTTGTTGTCTTTAAGTGCTAAATAGAATTCGTTTACCATTAATTTTCGAATGCTACTATGACGATGAAATCGGTATTACAATACAGATGCACTTTGAGTTTATTTGTTGGTGAGCAAAAAAACACCGTCAATGTTGAGTTTTACAGTGTTTCTTCATCTCAGTGTAGATCCCGCTGTGACTCGAAATATCCTCTTTGTCATGAAAATATTCACTCAGATCGGGTCAAATCGGTCGTTTCCCATTTTGTAAAAACATAACTGATTACAAATCAACGCCTTCATTTTCTCAAAAAATCTTCATAACCGGGAGGTTCCGGGTTCAAATCCCGATCTCGCTACAAAGCCTTCCCGATTTTTTGGGGAAGGCTTTGTATTGCTAATTGGTTTTATCAAATACAGTCTTCCAGGAACGCTCGCCATCCCATATATTTGATTTTGCAATGGCTTGAACAGTAATACGCTTACCATCATTACTTAATTCCCAAACCTCTGTTACGTTAGTAAATGCTTTTTTCATAACATTTACATGATAAGGTGTAGCAGCCATAAAATATACAATTGATTTAATTGTCATAGTTTGTCCATCAGCTGATAAGTCTAGAGTAAAAATTTTTTCGTTTCCTTGGCCATGATTTATTCGGCTTTCTTTACCATCGATGTTCAGCTTCTCCCTGCTTGTAGTATACTTTGCCTCTGGATTCGAGTTTGGATTTTCTATAATTAGAAAATTTGGCTTCTCCACTATTTTCATTGTTTTTGAATTCATACGGTCACCTTCCACATATGAGCAAAGAATATTTCCGCCTATACTTATTGGCTCTTTAGATTTCCATTCACCAGAAAATTTAGTTCGATAAGTAACATTTTTTTGTTTCGCTTCTAGTGTAAAGTAGATTACTCCTATTAATAAAATAATTACACTGGATAAAATGTATCTTTTATTTTTCATAAGGTTTTTATTAAATTCTTTTAGGCAATAATTATTCGCTTAATAAACTGCTCACTTCAGTTTGAAGAATTGGAATATGGTTAATTATTATTCCCCAAATGATTTCATTATCCATAAACAAGTTCTTTGGTTTGATCTACCTCTTGTTTAAAATAAGGGTTCTTGATAGCTTGCTGTTCCAATAAATCTACCGGACGCTTAAATATATCTTGTAATGAAAACTTAAAATCAAAGTAGTTATCTGCATAATCATTCACATCGATATCCTTAAAATCAACTATTAGGTCAATGTCGCTATCAGTATTGAAATTGGGAGTTAATACCGACCCAAAGGCATACAAGCTCCTGACCTTGTGGTTTGCACAAAGCTCATTAATTTCTTTTTTGTATGCAGAAAGCTTGTTCATATTTCTAATTGAATACAAATTTACTATTAATTCAATTAAGTCAGGAATTAGCTAAAAGTTAGGTCAATTTTGGAACATTCATTGCGTGAGGAAACTTCCCAATTATTTCGTTTAAAATCGGTAAAATGTTCACTTTTGTAATTTTAAACTATTGAATTTCAACAATGTAGGATTTCAGAATCCTTTTCATAACCCTGAGGTCTCGGGTCTAAATCCCGATCTCGCTCAATGTAAATCAACCACTTACGTTTATTCGTAGGTGTTTTTTTATTTTTCTACTTTGTTGTGGTTGGTCTTTATTTTAACTGCATCAGTTTTTATTTTATTTCTACCAACATCTTTTAATGCTTTGTCTAAAATCATTTCAATTTGTCCATTCACGCTTCTGAATTCATCTTCAGCCCATTTAGCTAATGCAGAAAAGGTTTCATCGTTAATTCTTAATACAAATGTTTTTTTTGCTAATGACAAACTTGTATTTTAAGGATTAATAAAGGGTGCCAGTATTTAATACTGGAGATGCCGATTTTTCACCACAAAGCACCACCATTAAATTACTTACCATCGCAGCTTTCTTATCGTCATCCAGCACTACTATATCTTTTTCTGACAACATTGCTAATGCCATTTCAACCATACCCACTGCACCTTCTACAATTTTAGTTCTTGCAGCTACAATCGCTGTGGCTTGTTGTCTTTGTAGCATAGCACCTGCAATTTCAGCAGCATAAGCTAAATGGCTAATTCTAGCCTCGGTCACAGTAATACCTGCTTTTATTAATCTTTCATTAAGTTCTTGTTCAAGCATTTCGATTACTTTTTCACCACCATCACGTAATGTTATTTGCGCATGTTCATCTTCAATATTATCATAAGGGTAACTTGTTGCTAAATGACGAACAGCTGCCTCACTTTGGTTTTTCATGTATTCATTAAAATTGGTAACATCAAAAACTGCTTTATAAGTATCACTTACTTCATATA
>CANHJH010000095.1 GCA_947460365.1 Sphingobacteriia bacterium
GATTATTAATCAACCATACCGGTGTTTCCTTAAGCTTTGTGCATAGTACCAGCAATGCCGGCAATCCAGTGTATAAAGTACATGCCGATTTGTTGGGTGAAACCGAAATGCTTTTTACCGATCAATTGCATCAACAAATAGATGTATTGTTCCTTTGCGTAGGACATGGTGATGCAAAGAAATTTTTAGCAGCTAATGAAATTGCTTCGCATATAAAAATCATTGATCTCTCCCAGGATTTTAGATTAAATGATCAGGCTAACATTGGCAACCGTTCCTTTGTGTATGGCTTACCGGAGTTAAATAAAGCAGCCATTCAATCTGCGCAAAACATTGCCAACCCCGGTTGTTTTGCCACAGCTATTCAGTTGGGATTATTGCCCCTGGCTGCTCTCGGAATTCTCGGAGATGTATATACCACAGGCATTACAGGGTCTACTGGTGCCGGACAGGGATTAAGTGCTACCGCTCATTTTAGTTGGCGCGCAAATAATATACAAGCTTATAAATCATTATCCCATCAACATATACAGGAGATAACACAGTCGATTAATCAGTTGCAACAAGACGAACCACTCTCTGCTACAGGTGAAGGAAGAGGGGTGCGCTTTGTGCCATGGCGTGGCGATTTTACCCGGGGTATTTATGTAAGCTCCATAGTAGATTGCGGCTTACCACTGGAGGAAATAAAACATACATACAAAGCATTTTATAAGGATGCAGCTTTTACACATTATAGCGATGGAATGATTGATTTAAAACAAGTGGTTAATACCAATAAGTGCTTAATTCATGTAGAAAAGCAAGGCGATAAAATAGTAGTGCACAGCACTATCGATAATTTGCTGAAAGGTGCATGTGGACAAGCCGTTCAAAATATGAATGTAATGTTTGGCCTGAATGAAAAAGAAGGATTGAATTTAAAGGCCAACGGATTTTAACAAAACATAACGATACAAGATGAAACTATTCGACGTTTACCCGCTTAACAACATCACCATTACCAGAGCACAAGGATCTTATGTATGGGATAATAATGGGGTACAATTTTTAGATATGTATGGAGGTCATGCAGTAATTAGTATAGGTCATACACATCCACATTGGGTAAAGCGTATTGAAGAACAATTAGAAAAAATTGCTTTCTATTCTAATTCAATCATTATTCCTATTCAGCAACAATTGGCCGATAAATTGGCAACGGTGAGTGGTAAAAACGAGTACCAATTATTTTTATGCAACAGTGGTGCCGAAGCTAATGAGAACGCATTAAAGCTGGCTTCTTTTCATACAGGCAGAAAAAAAATTGTAGCATTCAGCAAATCATTTCATGGAAGAACATCTCTGGCAGTTGCGGCAACTGATAACCCCGCTATTGTGGCACCCGTTAATGAAACAGATAATGTTATTTTTTGTCCCTTTAATGATGAAGCAGCATTAAAAAAATGTTTTAAAGAACATGGTGCAGACATTGCAGCAGTAATTATTGAAGGCATTCAGGGTGTAGGGGGTATTGTTGTAGCGAATGATTCTTTCTTGCAATTAATCAGAACATTGTGTACCGATAATGGTGCAGTATATATAGCAGATAGTGTGCAGTGTGGTTATGGCAGAAGCGGACAGTTTTTTGCACACGATGCAGCTGGGGTAGATGCCGATATCTATTCGATGGCTAAAGGAATGGGCAACGGCTTCCCTATTGGTGGCATTTTAATTGCCCCACATATTAAGGCAAAACATGGCTTATTGGGCACTACTTTTGGCGGCAATCATTTAGCCTGCGCAGCAGCCTTGGCGGTACTGGAAGTGATAGAGCAGGAGAACCTCATTAGCATGGCTAAGCAAAGAGGCATGTATTTAATGAATCAACTAAAAGCCATTGATGGTATTGAAAATGTTCGTGGAAGAGGGCTAATGATTGGCTTCGATGTTCCAGAAAATTTAAAAGGATTAAAAAAGAAATTACTGGAAGATCATAATGTATTTACTGGGGAAGCAAAACCAAATGTAATCAGGTTACTTCCTTCATTGGCCTTGTCTCGTAAACAGGCTGATGAATTTTTAGAAGCATTGAAAGATGCTATTCAAGAACTTCAATAAAAGTGCCATACCTATGAAGCAATTTATTTCTGTTAATGATGTAACCAATATCAATCAACTGGTACAAAAAGCATTGGCTTATAAAGCAAATCCTTTTATGGATCAGCAATTGGGTAAAGGCAAACGCATTGGTTTATTGTTTTTAAACCCCAGTTTACGCACCAGATTAAGTACACAGGTAGCTGCGTCTAATTTGGGTATGGAAGCAATTGTATTTAATGTAGATAAAGAAGGATGGGCATTAGAATTTGAGGAAGGAGCCATTATGAGTGGCAATACCGTAGAACATATAAAAGATGCAGCACCTATATTGGGCCAGTATTTTGATGTGTTGGCCATTAGAACTTTCCCCTCGCTTAAAAACAAAGAAGATGATTACAGTGAAATGTACATCAACCAATTTATAAAATATGCTGGTGTACCGGTAGTAAGTTTAGAGAGTTCTACATTACATCCACTACAATCATTAACCGACATCATTTCTATACAAGAAAGTTTATTGCAAGCACCTCGTAGCAATAACACTAAACCTAAAATTGTATTAACCTGGGCACCACATGTAAAGCCACTTCCACAATGTGTGGCCAATAGTTTTGCTCAGTGGGCAAATGCATGGGGCGAGGCTGATTTTGTTATTGCGCATCCGCAAGATTATGAGTTAGCCGAACAATTTACAAAGGGCGCAACCATTACCCACGACCAGGACGCAGCATTAAAAAATGCCGACTTTGTGTATGTTAAAAACTGGAGCACGTTTACCGATTATGGTAAAGTATATGAGAACGATCCGAGTTGGATGTTAACCAATGAAAAATTAACACTAACCAATCAGGCAAAAGTGATGCACTGCCTGCCCGTTAGAAGGAATGTAGAATTGAGCGATGAAATTTTAGATGGCACTAATAGCCTGGTTACCCGTCAGGCAGGAAATCGTGTTTGGGCCGCACAAACGGTCTTGTCAGAAATATTAAAAGCATCAAGTAAATAAATATCGATGGAAAAATTGTACATTATAAAAATTGGAGGCAATGTGGTAGATGATGAATCGGCACTCGCTCAATTTTTACACAATTTTGCATCCATCCAAGCGAATAAAATATTGGTACATGGTGGCGGAAAGCTCGCTACCCGTATAGCAGAAGCGATGGGCATTCAACAACAACTGGTAGAAGGCAGAAGAATTACTGATGCCGAAACCTTAAAGATTGTTACCATGGTATATGCCGGATACATCAATAAAAATATTGTTGCACAATTACAACAGCATCACTGTAATGCAATTGGGTTAAGTGGTGCAGATGGTAATGCTATGGTAGCCCACAAAAGAAATAAAACAGATGCATTGGGTAAGGCGGTAGACTTTGGTTTTGTAGGAGATGTAGATGCAGTGAACGCAAACTTTATTCATCAGTTGATTGCACAGGGAAATACGCCCGTAATGGCGCCAATTACCCATAACGGCGCTGGACAATTGCTGAATACCAATGCCGATACCATTGCGCAGGAAACTGCGGTTGCAATGGCTAAGCTGTATGAAACTGTTTTGATTTATTCTTTTGAAAAGAGTGGGGTATTACTCGACACCAATGATGAAGCCTCGGTAATTAAAGCATTAACCCCTGCGTATTATGCGTCATTAAAAGAACAGCAAGTAATCTATGCCGGCATGATACCTAAATTAGATAATGCTTTTGCAGCCATTCAAAAAGGCGTATCAAAAGTAATTATTGGTAAAGCAGCACAATTGAATTTATTATTACAACAACAATCAGGAACAACTATTTCAAATGGATAACGAAACATTATACCAGGCTGCGGTTGCGCTGCTAAAAAAGTTAATTGCAACGCCTTCATTCAGTAAAGAAGAAGACAAAACAGCAAGCATTATTGAAGATTTTTTTAGTTCGTATAATATCCCAACAAAGCGTTATTTAAACAATGTATGGGCAATGAATTTGCACTTTGATGAAAAGAAGCCAACGATATTATTAAATTCACACCATGATACAGTTAAACCCAACAAAGGGTATACGGTAGATCCATTTTTTCCGAATGAAAAAGAAGGTAAATTATATGGGTTGGGTAGTAATGATGCCGGTGGATGTTTAGTGTCGTTGATGGCGGTATTTTTACATTTTTACAACAAAGAAAATTTAGCATACAATATTATTTTTGGGGGTAGTGCCGAAGAAGAAATTTCCGGGATCAATGGAATAGAAGTATTGCTTCAACATTTACCGGCAATAGATTTTGGTATTGTAGGAGAGCCAACATTATTAAATATGGCAGTGGCCGAAAGAGGCTTAATGGTATTAGATGCAGAAGTGTTTGGAGTGGCTGGGCATGCGGCCAGAAATGAAGGAGATAATGCTATTTATAAAGCCATTAAAGACATAGAGTGGATTAGAAATTACCAGTTTGAGAAAGTGAGTGATTTATTAGGCGCGGTTAAGTTAACAGTTACCTCATTTCAAACAGATAATAAGCAACACAATGTTGTGCCGGCAACTGCTAGTTTTTTAATTGATGTACGGGTAAATGAACTGTACAGCTTTGCAGAAGTGCTGGAAGAATTACAGCATAACATTTCAGCAAAGATTACGCCACGGAGCATGAGGTTGCGTTCCACTGCTATATCGATTGAACATCCGCTTATTCAAGCAGGCATTAAATTAGGAAGATCGTATTATGGCAGTCCAACTACCAGCGACAAAGCTTTGATGAATTTCCCGACGTTAAAAATGGGCCCCGGTGATAGTGCCCGAAGCCATACCGCCGATGAGTTTATTTATTTGGAAGAAATACAAAAAGGAATCAATTTATATATTCAACTTTTAAATGAAATAGTATGAAGTTGTGGAGCAAAGCCAATACCAGTACAACATCAGCAGTAGATAAATTTACGGTAGGCAGAGACAAAGAATTTGATCAAATGCTTGCTCCCTTTGATGTATTGGGCTCTATTGCACATACTAAAATGTTAGCCACTGTGGGATTATTAACGGATAGCGAATCTCAACAACTGGTAAAAGCACTACAAAAAATTCATGCGAAAGTAATTGCACCCGATTTTATTATACCGGAAGGGGTAGAAGACATCCATTCTTATGTAGAGTTCTTATTAACAGCCGAATTGGGGGATACCGGAAAAAAAATTCACAGCGCACGCAGTAGAAATGATCAGGTATTGGTAGATATTAAATTGTTTTTGAGAGCATCTATTCAGGAATTGGTAGCAGACACGCAACAATTGTTTACATTACTACAAGAACAGAGCGAACGATATAGTAAGCATTTATTACCCGGCTATACGCATTTGCAATTGGCTATGCCTTCTTCTTTTGGATTATGGTTTGGCGCGTATGCCGAAAGTTTAGTAGACGATATGACTACTTTAGCAGCTGCTTATAAAGTGGTAAATAAAAATCCGTTGGGTTCCGCAGCCGGTTATGGGTCTTCGTTTCCTATTAACCGTACTTTAACTACCCAATTATTGGGTTTTGATGAATTAAATTACAATGTAGTATATGCCCAAATGGGGCGGGGTAAAACAGAAAGAATTGTATCGGCCGCCATGGCCAATATTGCAGATACATTGGCTAAGTTAAGTATGGATATGTGCCTCTATCTTAACCAAAACTTTTCCTTTGTTTCTTTTCCTCCGGAGCTTACTACCGGCTCCAGCATTATGCCGCATAAAAAGAATCCCGATGTGTTTGAGTTGGTAAGATCGTATTGCAACAGATTAAAAGCATTACCCAATGAAATTATGTTGATGACCACTAATTTGCCCTCTGGTTATCAGCGCGATCTACAATTATTGAAAGAACATTTATTCCCGGCTTTTACAGAGTTAAGCAATTGCTTACAAATGGTGCATTTAATGCTTTCCAATATTGAAGTGAAAGAACAAATAGTGGAAGAGGAGAAGTATCGGTTTATTTTTAGCGTAGAAGAAGTAAATAAATTGGTATTGAGCGGCATGCCATTTAGAGATGCCTATAAAAAAGTGGGGGAGTCTATAGAAAGCGGCACATTCAGCTATTCCACCCATATTGCGCATACGCATGAAGGCAGTATGGGCAATTTATGTACCCCTCAAATTAGGGAACTCATGCAACAAACTATTGCAGAATTTCAATTTAGCAAACCTGCAACAGCAATAAAAGCACTTTTATCTTAATATTGCAACGGTTTAAAAAGTCAAAAGCCAAAAGTCAAAAAAATAACACACATGAAAAATCTATTTTTATCGGCCATTTTATTATCAGCATCGCTTAGCGCATCTGCTCAGGTTAAAAAACCAGTTAAGCCTCTAGTTACTAAAACCGTGGCAAAACCTGCTACAGCAGCTGTTGCAGCGAATGTTTTAAAGAATGCTGTAGACAGCGCCAGCTATGCATTGGGTTACAGAATTGCGCAGAACTTAAAATCACAGGGATTAGATCCGTTGAATTTAGACATTTTGCAAAAAGGTATGAGCGATGCTTTACAGGTAAAGCAACCACTTGTAGCTAATGAATCGTTAGATATGTGTATTGGCGTTTACCAACAAAAAAATGGCGCTAAAAAAGGTGCCGTTGCTCGTAAAGCCGGCCAGGAATTTTTAGCCACAAACGGTAAAAGAAAAGAAGTAGTTACTTTACCCAGTGGCATGCAATACGAAATCTTAAAAGCAGGCACCAGCACTGTAAAGCCAACATTGGCTAATGAAGTTACTTGTCATTATCATGGCACCGTTATTAATGGAGATATATTTGACAGCTCTGTAGACAGAGGCGAGCCGGCTACCTTCCCATTAAATGGGGTAATTAAAGGATGGCAAGATGCATTGCAATTAATGACGGTAGGCAGCAAATGGAAACTATACATTCCTGCTGATTTAGCTTATGGCGATCAACAAAAGGGAGATAAAATTTTACCGGGTTCCTTGCTGATTTTTGAAGTGGAATTAATAAGTGTTAAATAACAAAAAGTCAGCTTTTTAAATAAGTTAACAAATTCTATACAAAAAGCCGGTTATTTTCGAGTATGAAACTAACCGGCTTTTTATTTGGCTTAATACTCACCTGCTTTGTAAATGCACAAAACAATACGGCTACTATCAGCGGAAGTATTATAGATACGCTGATCAATAAAAAGCTGGCCTATACAACGGTTTCAATTGTACATAAAAAAGACTCTACTTTAGCTGCTTTTACCCGTGCCGACTCTTCGGGTAACTTTAGTTTTAACAATGTGCCACCCGGCAATTATTTGTTGTCATTTTCATACGTGGGCTATGTGTCGGGCTGGAAGCCCATTCAGGTAAATCCTGGCGAAAAAATTGTATTGGGCAACATCCCCCTTACCAATATCCTAACTGCCGGTAACGTAACGGTTACAGCCCGCCGACCCCCTGTTACCATCAACAACGATACGGTTGAATTTAATGCAGAAAACTTTAAAACACAACCCAATGCAGTAGTGGAAGATTTATTGAAAAAACTTCCCGGTGTATCGATTGATAAAGACGGAACTGTAAAAGTAAATGGACAGAAAATAAGCCGACTTTTTGTTAATGGGAAAGAATTTTTTACCGGCGATCCAAAAATAGCTACTAAAAATTTAGATGCCGATGCAGTGGATAAAGTGCAAGTATTCGATAAAAAATCAGACAGGGCCGAGTTTACCGGTATAGATGATGGGCAATCTACCAAAGCCATCAATTTAAAACTTAAAAAAGATAGAGACAATGCCATTTTCGGAAAAATAAGTGCAGGTGCAGGTTCCAACGAACGACTTGATGCGCAGGCTAACATCAATCAATTTAAGGGTGATAAACAAATATCTTTTATTGGCATGGGTAATAATACCAACAAGCAAGGATTCTCTATCATGGATGTAATGAATTTTACCGGCGATTTAGCTAGAGGAATGAAATCGGGCGGAGGAATCAATATTCGTATAGGCGACGACAATGATAATGGCGGATTACCTATTTCCGGCATGGGGCCTAACCAACAGGGAATTGCAACCACCCTTGCAGGTGGTATAAATTACAACAATAATTGGCAAAAGAAAACCGACCTGAATCTAAATGGTATTATGTCGGATGTGAATTTAAATACCAACAGATTAATCAACCGACAAAATTTATTACCCGGAAATAATTTCAATTACAACGCGAATGGCAATGAGGTAAAACATAATCAGCAACAACGGATTAACATGGTCATCGACCAAAAAATAGATAGTTTTACTTCTATAAAAATTACCCCCCAGTTTACCATTCAACAAAATGATGTTACCAATACCAATCAATACAGCACCGTTAATAGTCAGGCTGCGCTTTTAAATGAAGGGAATAGCACTTCTTCCACTCAATCTAATGCGTTTAATTTCAACAGCAATATACTCCTCCGTCATAAATTTAAGAAGAAGGGCAGAACGCTGTCATCCACCACGGGTCTTACATTTAACAACAGTAAGCAAAACGGACATTTAGAAACAGTTAATCGGTTTTATGCACAAGGACTGGCATTGCCCGATTCTATTATTAAGCAAATAAATTCTCGCGATGCTGTTACACAAAGTGCGGGATCTAATATTGTGTACACAGAACCAATAGGAAAAAAATCATTATTAGAGTTCAATGGCTTTTTTAATTCTAATATAGGGGAAAGTAAAAGAGAAACTTTTGATTTTAATAACGGCACCAATGTATATGATCAAAAAAATACTGCGTTAACCAATAACTTTAGAAGTGCATATAATTATTATGGAGGTGGATTGAGTTTTAGAACCAATGCCAAAAAATTTGCAATTACTGCTGGTGCAAATCTGCAAAATGCTTCATTGGAAAGCATCAACAAAACCTCTTCAAATACGGTAAAGCAATCGTTTTCAGATCTGTTGCCCCTGGCAAATGTGCAGTACAAGCGTAATAGCACAAGTACGTTCATGTTTGCATACAACACGTCTACCTCACAACCTTCAACATTTCAATTGCAGCCGGTAACAGATATTAGTGATCCATTAAATACATATACAGGTAATCCAAATTTAATGAGAAGTTATACGCATTCGATGCAATTGAATATGTCCAAGATCAACCTATTTAAACAACGAAATTTGTTTGTATTCTTCAATTATTCCAAAATAAATAATGCTATAGTTACTTCCGATATCATTCAACCAAATGGATCCAGAATTTCATCGCCGGTTAATGCCAATGGAAATTACTTTTTAACCGGAAATATCGACGCGGGTATGCCATTGAAAAAAATACATTCCAAGATTTCCGGCGGAATGATGTCGATGATTTCTAGAAATATAAGTTTTATAAATGGAGCAGCAAACATCATTCACAACTACACCATTGCGCCAAGTGCACAATTCGTCTTCGGCATAGATACGATAGTGGATATTTCATTCAATGCAAAATTGAATTTTAATACGGCAAAATATTCGTTGCAGCCGCAATTAAATAATCATTATGTGCAGCAGATATACGGGGTTGAACTTACCAAGACTTTACCCGGTGAAATATTGTGGAGTAATGATATGGAATACACCATCAATACCGGTCGTTCAGATGGGTTTAATACCAATGTGTTGCTGTGGAATGCGGCATTGGCTAAAAGTTTTCTAAAATACAAAAGTGGAGAATTAAAATTCAGTGTGTTCGATCTGTTAAATCAAAACATTGGCATTAACCGCACAGCCAATCAAAACTTCATACAAGATACCCGATACAATGTATTGCAACGCTATTTTCAACTCAGCTTCAGCTATCGACTCAATAAATCGGGCGGAAATGCCGGAGGCATAAAAGTAGTAGTACGAGGAATGTAAATCAATTACCCATGGCTTTGTTGCATGAATCATAAGTAGCCCTTTCGGGGCAACCTGTTTGTAGCAAATAAAAAAATACCATCACTAATAAGCTCCGTAGGAGCGACCTGTAAAATATCTCCTTTAAATTACACACAATTATGTATTCATATTTTATTATAGGGGTGATAAAAATACGTGACGGATTCAAATCATACGCATTAACCATGCACCCAATATGTCACCCTTTCAGGGTTGGTAATATTCTAATCAACCTA
>CANHJH010000096.1 GCA_947460365.1 Sphingobacteriia bacterium
ATATTGGCATTTATACCGGAACCGTTAAGTCTCCCGATTACTTTTCTACAATAAAAAGCAACAATTATTTACCCTACACCATGGCAGCTATGTGGGCCAGAGAACAGCAACTGAACGATGCTATTTTATTAAATGCATACGGAAATTTGGCGGATGCAATATTTTCTAATGTATTTATCGTAAAAAATTCTATAATTAAGACGCCAGCCCTATCCGAAGGCCCAATAGCAGGTGTAATGCGCAGGTATTTATTAGAACAATTTAGAAAAAACGAATATGCCGTTGAAGAAACTGCGTTAAAACCCGACGATTTATTAAATGCGGATGAAATTTTTTTAACGAATGTTGTTTCGGGTATTAAGTGGGTAAAACAATTTGAAAATAACGAGTATCCTAACCATTTTTCTGAATCACTTTACAGGAAATTTATGGACATATTTTTATAAAAGTCTACTAGGAAATTAAGCTTGAATTAATTGGGTTGCATTTTTTTTAATGTATAAAAAGTTTTATTATAGGTTATTTTTTGTAATTTTGCAACCCAAATAATTCTTATACAACAGAATTTAATTCATAATAAAGTAAAACGAGAACAATGAAATTAGTCAAAAACATGCTGTTTGTAGCAGTATTATGTTTTTTTAGCCTTCAGATTAGTGCCCAGGCAGTTGCAAAAAAAGAATCAATAAGCGGTGGAATTTTAGGGGCTGCAAATAATTCTTTATTTGCCCTTAAAAAAAATGTGGTAAACAACCAATATAACCTTGGATTAGGGTATGCTGCAGGTCTATGGCTGAATATTCCTATCAATAAAAAATGGTCATTTGAGCCTCAGTTTCAATACAATGTATTAAAGTATGCTCCTAAATTCAGCAATTCAGGTCAGCTTTCCGGAACGATTCAATACCAATCAGTTCCATTGTTAATGAAGTATAAATTGAATAATGATGTAACTATATTAGCCGGCCCTCAGGTTGACTTTACTAATAAGCTAAGCAATAATGACGCTGCTTCAAATTATTTTAAAGGCCAATTTGAATCTATTACAACCACTGTTACTGGTGGACTAGAGTTTTTCTCTGGTAAAAAATTACAGGTTTATGCAAGATACATGCATGGATTATCTGATATGAAGTCTCTTACCAACCCTAATATTGGTGTTCAATATTTTAATCGTGGTGTACAAGCAGGTCTTAAATTGAACTTGTTTGGTAGTAAAATAACTAAAAAATCTGAGCCTATTAAGCCTGTAGTAGCTCCAGTTGCTGCAGTTGATACCGATAAAGATGGCATCAATGATGATCAAGATAAGTGTCCAACTGTTGCCGGTTTAGCTAAATACAATGGTTGCCCTGTCCCTGATACAGATAACGACGGTTTGAATGATGAACAAGACAAATGTCCAACTATTGCAGGTATTGCTAAATACAGCGGTTGTCCAATCCCTGATACTGATAATGATGGAATTAATGACGAACAAGACAAATGTCCTACAGTTGCAGGATCTGTTAACTTTGCAGGTTGTCCGGTTCCGGATACTGACAACGATGGTGTAAATGATGAGCAAGATAAGTGTCCTTCAGTACCTGGTATCGCTGCTAACGCCGGTTGTCCGGATATTGCTCCTGAATTAACTCGCGTTGCTAAAATATTCTATTTCTATACAGGCACAACTAAATTAGCAAATGCAACAACTGCAAAATCTAAAATAGTACCGGTTATTAACTTAATGAAGCAATACCCAACATTAAAGTTAGAAGTGGAAGGTTATACCGATAATACTGGTAGCGATGAAATCAACAATGCTTTATCACTAAAACGTGCAGAAGCTGCCGTACAATACTTAGTTAAAAAAGGATTGTCAGCAGATCGTTTATCTGCAAAAGGTTTTGGTTCTGCAAATCCTGTTGCAGATAATAAAACAGAAAAAGGAAGAGCGTTAAACAGAAGAGTTGAGTTAGTTCCTAAATTCTAATTTGAATTACTTTGCATAAAAAAATCCTGATTGTACCAACAATCAGGATTTTTTTATGCAGTTACTTAGTAAACTATTTAGTTTCTTTTTTGTAATGTATTAGACTTTAAAACACAAAATGTGCCGATTAAAAAAACTTTGCTTAAGAACTTTATAGGCATTTGGGGCAGATTTTATGTACAAAACAAAAACAGTAAATAGTATAAATTGAAACCTCCTATAAATATTTTTTGGTTCAGAAGAGACCTTCGTTTGGCTGATAATGTGGGATTGTTTAATGCCTTAAAAGGCGGATTACCCGTTCTGCCTGTCTTTATTTTTGATAAAAATATTTTAGATAAGCTTGAAGATAAAAGTGATCGAAGAGTTGAATTTATACATGCTGCGCTCGAAAACCTGCAAAGGGAACTCATAGTTATAGGCGCCTCTATGAATGTATTTTATGGTTCTCCTGAAAATATATTTGAAAAATTGTTGGAGCAATACCAAGTAGAGACTGTCTTTACTAATCATGATTATGAGCCCTATGCAATGAAGCGAGATGAAACGATTACTTCACTTTTGCTAAAATATGGTGCTACTTTTAAAACCTTTAAAGATCAAGTGATTTTTGAAAAAGATGAAGTGGTGAAAGACGATGGTAAGCCATATACGGTGTTTACCCCTTATTCCAGAAAATGGAAATCCAGACTAACCCAAAATGATCTGCAAGAATGCAATACGCAACAATACTTGCAGAATTTTTATAAGCAGCCTGAGCAACCATTACCCTCCATTGAAAGCATTGGATTTGTTAAAACCGGGTTAGCTTTTCCTTCAAAAATTGTACAAAACGATATTATTATGCACTACACGGAAAATCGAAATTTTCCGGGAATTGCCAATAGTACCTCTAAAATGGGCGTTCATCTTCGGTTTGGCACAATAAGTATTCGTCAGTTAGCAAAAGTTGCGCAGCAGTTGAATGAAACTTTTTTGAATGAATTAATTTGGAGAGATTTTTATCATGCCATTTTATGGCACTTTCCAAAAGTAGGCATGGGGCAATCCTTTAAGTCGGATTATGATCGTATTCAATGGAGAAATAATGAAGTAGAATTTGCTCATTGGTGTGAAGGAAATACCGGTTATCCAATTGTTGATGCAGGTATGCGGGAATTGAATGCAACCGGTTTTATGCACAACAGAGTGCGCATGATTGTTGCTTCTTTTTTAACCAAACATTTATTGATCGACTGGCGTTGGGGCGAAGCTTATTTTGCACAAAAGTTATTGGATTTTGATTTGGCAGCTAATAATGGTGGATGGCAGTGGGCTAGTGGCAGCGGTTGCGATGCAGCACCATATTTCAGAGTGTTTAATCCCTATTTGCAAACAGAAAAATTTGATAAGTCCTTTACTTATATTAAAAAATGGGTCCCCGAATTTCAGGAACTAACTTATTCTCAGCCAATTGTTATTCATGAGGTTGCGCGTAAACGGGTGTTAGAAACTTATGCCAAGGCATTGAAGGGTGAGTAACTATAATAAATGTACTAAACCTGATTCGAGGTCGATAATCCCAATAGCACCTCAATCGCTTTACGCCCATTTTCTCCTAAATCGAGTGAATAATTGTTTACGTATAAATCAATGTGTTGTTGCATAACTTCTTCACTCATTTCCTGCGCATGTTCTCTTACAAATGCTGCAATATTCGGATGATTGTCAAAAGCATATTGTATGCTTTTTTTAATGAGGTTATCTACCTGCTGAATAATTTTTTTATCAATAGATTGCTTTGCAATAATACCCCCTAATGGGATGGGTACTTTTTGTGTGTCTTCCCAATATGCGCCTAAATCTATCAACTTATGCAATCCTTTTGCTGCATAGGTGAATCTGTTTTCATGAATAATTACACCCGCATCTACTTCGCCCGACAAAACAGCTGCTTCAATTTCATGAAATACTTTAAAAAGTTTATTTTTTGCCGCTGGAAATGCCAATGAAAATAATAAATGTGCAGTAGTATTTATACCGGGTACCGCAATTTTTTTCTCATTAATATATGCCTGTAATGCTGTGTGGTTATTGAAATTAACAGGCGATTTGCTAATCAACAAAGGGCCTACACCCATTCCTAACGCTCCGCCGCTATTTAAAAGTTCATACTGGTTGCGCACTAAATGCAAAACTCCATAACTGATTTTTGAAAAATCCATTTTCCCCTGTAGCGCCCATTCATTAAGGGTTTGTACATCTTCTAAATGCACATCAAATTCAAGACCCTCCGTATCAATTTTATGATTTACCAGTGCATCAAAAATAAAGGTATCATTGGGGCAGGGTGAAAATGCTAATGTAAACTTCATGTCCTTATTTTATAGCGATCAGTTTTTCTATAAGTTCTAATACAATTCTGTTCAGGTTTGAAATGGATGCTTTCATGAGCCACTTCGATTTATCTCTTTCCCCTACATAATTAGAAATACTTCTAATTTGTATGAATGGGATATTTTCTTTACGTGCAACATAATGCAATGCAGCACCCTCCATACTTTCAAGTGAAGCCTTATATTTTGCTGATAATATTGCCATCCTTTTTTCGTTTGTGCTAATCTGATTTAGGGTTAACGCCCCTACTTCGGGCAGCTCAAGCAAATTGTAGTCTTTTAGCCATGGATTAGGTAATGCCCCATTCTCAAATGGATCATCATTGGGGTCTGTTAATTTTAAATCGAAGGGGTCATTCCAAATACCATGCTCTTCCACTCCCATATCACCTAATACTTCATTATTTACAACTACAACTTTTCCAAGCGTTAAGTATTCATCAAAACTTCCTGCTATACCCATCTGAATGATTAAATCGGGTGTTTCTTTTAATGCAATTTTGGTTAATGCATACGAACTGCTTAACATACCCACTCCGGATACCATAAATTGTATAGACACGTTATGTTGATGGATAGCCGGGTTGCTATTAAAATACGCTTTCACTTCCCTGAACTCCATTTCGGTAGCAGATATGACGATGATCTTCAAGTGTATATTTTTACTTTTAAATGTAAAGTTGATGAAAAATGGTCAACTTTCTTAGTTTTTGTACCTTTGCGAAAATTATTAGTCAGAATGGTGTACCTAACCAGATTAGAACATTTTAACGCAGCCCATAAGTTATACAATCCAAAGTGGTCTAAAGAGCAAAATGAGGCCGTTTTTGGCGTTTGTGCTAATGATAACTGGCATGGTCATAACTACGACTTATATGTTACCATAAAAGGGGATCCCCATCCCGACACCGGTTTTCTTTTCGATGTAAAAGAACTCAGTAAGCTAATAAAAATATATGTAATTGATTATTTGGATCATAAAAACCTGAATCTGGATGTGCCATTTATGGATGGGAAAATGTGTAGCACCGAAAACCTGGCTATCGCTATTTGGAATGAATTAGCCGCTCATTTACCGGATAGTGTAAAGCTTCATTGTGTTAAATTATATGAAACACAACGTATATATGTGGAATATTTTGGCTAATTTGTTGTATTTTGTTTAAACGTTTTGAATAAAAAGACGGTTTGTTTAAAAAAATAGGGTTGAAGTTTAAACAAAAAAAATCTTTTTGCGTTATTATATTTCAAAGAGGCACTTGATCAGCACACTTCTGAAACAGTCCTTTAATGTAGGAAAAGCATTATTAATTTCGGTTTAAAAGTGAATGGTAAATTCTTTTAAAGTGCCTGGTGTACACTTTTGAGAACATTCTTTATTGATGATTCAGCATAAAGTATCAGTTTTTAGGAAAGAGCATTTTAATTCCGCTCATCGTTTGAACAATCCAAATTGGAGTGCAGAACGAAACAAGGAAGTATTTGGCTTGTGTAATAATGAAAATTATCATGGCCATAATTACGAGTTAATAGTGCAGGTAACCGGAGAAATTAATGCTGAAACAGGCTATGTCATTGATCTGAAGCTATTAAGTGATTTAATCAAAGCAGAAGTACTTAATAAATTCGATCATAAAAATTTAAACTTAGATACTATTGAATTTCGTGATTTAAATCCTACAGCAGAAAATATAGCTGTGGTGATTTATAATCTACTGAGAGCCAAACTAGATAACCAACTTGATTTAAAAATCAGATTAAATGAAACAGAAAGAAACTTTGTCGAATATCCATCTTAAGAGAGAAGATATATTATTTAATGAATCCATGATCGATGAAATGGGCGACAGCCATTTTATGACTTCAGTTGATACGCCAATGCGGGCAGATGCTTTCGACAAAACGGATGAGGAAAAAATTGCCATCATTCAACAACATTTCAAAGTTATTATGGAAACTATGGGGCTTGATTTAACTGATGATAGCCTGAGAGATACACCAAAACGGGTAGCAAAAATGTTTATCAAAGAAATATTTAGCGGGTTAAATCCGGCAAACAAACCATCCGTTGCTTTGTTTGATAATAAGTACAAGTATAATGAAATGCTGGTTGAGAAAAATATCACCTTTTACAGCAATTGTGAGCATCATTTTGTACCCATTATAGGAAAAGCCCATTTAGCTTATATTAGCAGCGGAAAAGTAATTGGGTTGAGCAAGTTGAATCGATTAGTGGAATATTATGCTAAACGTCCGCAAGTGCAAGAGCGATTAACCATGCAAATTGGTAAAGAATTACAGACGGCATTAGGAACAGATGATGTGGCTGTGGTAATTGATGCTAAACACTTATGTGTTGCCAGCAGGGGAATTGAAGACGATACTTCTTCCACTTTAACCTCTTTCTACGGAGGAAAGTTTAAGGAAGAGTCTACCAAACAAGAATTCTTAAAATACTTGGAGTTTAATACAAGTTTTTAGTAAAGCATCGTCTACAGACTTTTGTGGTGGGAGGGTTTTCATTTTTTAATAAAATAAAAAGTGAAAACCCTTTACTTTGCTTAATAAAATCAAGAATCAATGTCAAAACATGCTTATGTATTTCCGGGACAGGGTGCTCAGTTTTCCGGTATGGGAAAAAATTTATACGATTCGAATGATAGTGTAAAAAGCTTATTTGAACAGGCTAATGATATATTAGGGTTTCGCATAAGTGATACCATGTTTTCAGGTTCAGAGGAGGAACTTAAACAAACCAATATTACGCAACCTGCTATTTTTATTCATGCTGTAGCTGCTTTTAAAACAATAGACCATCCGCAACCCGATATGGTTGCAGGTCATTCATTAGGGGAGTTTTCTGCCTTAGTGGCTAACGGGGTGTTGGGATTTGAAGATGCATTGCAGTTGGTGAGCATTCGTGCTAAAGCCATGCAAAAAGCTTGCGAATTGAATCCATCTACAATGGCTGCTGTATTAAATCTCTCCGACGAAAAAGTAGAGGAAATTTGTAACCAAATTCAACAGGAAACGGGAGAAACAGTGGTGGCAGCTAACTATAATTGTCCGGGTCAACTGGTTATAAGTGGTTCCAAAGCGGCCATTGATATTGCATGTATTAGAATGAAAGAAGCTGGTGCTAAACGTGCATTGGTATTACCCGTAGGTGGTGCTTTTCACTCTCCTTTAATGTCGTCGGCAAGAGAAGAATTAGCCGAGGCTATTCATGCAGCTACGTTTAACCACCCAACTTGCCCGGTTTATCAAAACGTTGTTGCTAAAGCGGTGAATGATCCTGCAGCAATTAAAAAAAATCTGATTGATCAATTAACCGGAGCAGTTAAATGGACGCAATGTGTTCAAGCAATGGTAGCAGATGGGGCATCTCATTTTACAGAATGTGGTCCCGGTAAAGTTTTACAAGGCTTAGTTGGTAAAATTGCTGGTGCTGCTATAATGGTTGATGGTGTGAATTAGTTTACTGCGGAAGCATAATGCTGCAATTAATCCACTCCGAATCAAAGGAAGCTTTATATTTTTTATAGAATTCAATGGCAGGTGTATTCCATTCGAGCACCTGCCATACTATACCATTTAAGTTTCGTTCAGCAGCTTCTATAATTAATTGATCGAAGAGTAGTTGTCCGATCTTTTTCCCGCGCATTTGCTCTGTTACCAAAATATCTTCTAAATACATACGCTGACCCTTCCAGGTACTATATCTGATATAATACAATGCAAAACCATGGATGGTATTATGGCCATTTGTATCGGTTTCTTCAGCTACAAATCCCCACCACACAGGATTTGAGCCAAATCCACTTTCTTGAAAATGTTCTAGGGTAACAGTCACTTCGTTGGGCGCTTTTTCATAAACTGCCAATTCAGTGATAAGCTCTAATATTCTGGAACAATCATTTTTTAATGCTCTTCTAATCTCTATTTGCATAATCTAATTGCTGTTAGTTATCATTATAGTTGGCACTATTTCAATGCCTCACTAAAATCATTCAATATATCTTCAATATTTTCTATTCCAACACTTAATCTGATAAGCCCATCGGTTATGCCTGATTGTATTCTTTCTTCTCTGGGAATGCCCATATGACTCATGCTGGCAGGGTGCGATAGTAAGGTGTCGGGAGTACCAAATGAAATGGCACGAACACACATTTGCAATTGATTGATGAATTTTCTGCCGGCTTCTAAGCCTCCTTTTAGTTCAAAGCTCATCAATGCTCCCGGATGCCGCATTTGTTTCATCGCAATTGCATGATCAGGATGGGACGGTAAACCACTATAATTAACTTTTTCTACTGCGGGGTGTTGTGCTAAAAATTGGGCTACTTTCATCGCATTGGTGCAATGTCGCTCCATTCTTAACTCTAAGGTTTTCATGCCTTGTGTTAGCAAAAAGGCGTCAAAAGGATTGCTATTGCCCCCTAATAATACATGCCATTTCCAAATAGACGTATTCATTTTTTCTAGATCCTTTCCCAGCAAAACTCCTCCAATTGAAGTTCCATGTCCATTTAAAAATTTAGTGGTAGAATGCATAATAAAATCTGCTCCAAATTTAAAAGGCTGTTGTAAATAAGGAGTAGCAGCGGTATTGTCTACCGATACCAAAACACCATATTTTTTAGCTAATGTACAAACCATTTCTATATCTACACAACGCAAGGTAGGGTTGGAGGGAGTTTCTATATGAATCAGTTTAATAGCCGGGTTTGATTGTAGGGTTTCTTCTATTAATTCGGGTTGATGAAGATCAATTAAAATGGTATGAACATTAGTTCCTGCCAGTACTTTTAAGAGTAATTCATGCGTACCACCATATAATGCTGGATGGGATAATACCATATCTCCAGCTTTTAATACGCCTAAAAATAAGGTAGTTAACGCTGCCTGGCCACTGGCATGAATAAGTGCTTTAGCTTTTAAAGGGTTGCCCGAAGCATCTGTTAATCCAAAAGTTTCTAAGGCCGCAATAGTTTCTTCTGCGGTTGTGAAACTTGGGTTACCCCATCTGCTGTATATTTTAGTTTTGTCGCTGCCTGCAAATCGGTCACTGCCTTCTTCGGCCGTATCAAAAGTAAAAGTGGAACTGGCATAAATTGGTGTCAAATGCGCATGATCAGCGTTTTGATGTCCCGATGCATGAATGGCGGTTGAGCCAATCCCTTGAAATTTAATGCTCATAATCAATTTGTTATGCCCCTACCAGTTAAACCATGGTTTGACGGGTAGGGCTGTAAAAATATTAGTAAGCCCATTTAACTAATGTAGCTCCCCAGGTAAAACCTCCCCCAAATGCTGCCAAAACTATATGGTCGCCCTTTTTTAATTTACTTTCCCAGTCCCAAAGGCAGAGCGGTAAAGTAGCAGCAGTAGTGTTGCCATATTTTTGAATATTGATCATTACTTTTTCTTTGGCTAATCCCATTCTATTGGCAGTAGCATCAATAATTCTTAAGTTGGCCTGATGTGGAACTAACCAGTCAATATCATCTCCGGTCAGGTTGTTTCTTTCTAACAATTCAGCACTTACATCAGCCATGCCTTTTACAGCAAACTTAAATACGGTTTGGCCTTCCTGAAAAGCATAATGTTCTCTGGCCATCACTGTTTCAACGGAAGCCGGCTTTAATGAGCCACCAGCTTTTATATG
>CANHJH010000097.1 GCA_947460365.1 Sphingobacteriia bacterium
CATCATTCAGGAATTGTTTCCAACTCCATTGTAAATTAAAACTTGAATCAAAAAAATGGGCGATCATCTTTGAAGTTTAATGTATAAAAATTATTAGACCCAGTTTTCCCGGTTAGTATGTGTAAGATTTACTTTTACTTTGTATTTATTGCGCAAATGACGAGCTGTTTGTTCTGCAGCAAATACACTTCTATGTTGTCCGCCGGTACACCCAAAATTAATCATCAAATGGTTAAAATCTCTACGTAAATATTCTTCAACAGAAATATCTACTAAATCCCATACACTATTTAAAAATTTACCCATTTTAGTTTTTTGGTCTAAAAAGTCTTGAACTGGTTTATCTAACCCACTTAACTTTTTATATTCATCAAAGCGTCCGGGATTTAAAATACCGCGCATATCAAATATAAATCCACCCCCATTTTCTGTTTCATCAACCGGAATACCTTTTTTGTAACTAAAACTATTTATTTCGATAGTTAATGGGGTTGAATCATTTGCCTGAGGTACATTAAAACGTTCAGTAATTTCATTGGAAGTAACGATATGTAACACTCTGTCAAACTCAGGAGTAATAATCCCAACTCTCCAATTGTTTATAAAGAATTTTAAATTTTGTAGTGCCAATGGTATACTAGCTAAAAAATGTGCTTTTCTTTCAAATAATCCTCTAAAACCATATGCACCCAACACTTGTAAAAGTCTGAGCAAAACATATCCATTATACTGACTAATAAATGTTATGCGATCAATGGGCTTATCCAGCAATTTATCTACTTCATCCATATAAAATGTAAGCAGATCATTTTTCCACTCACTACTCAACTCTGCTTTTGCTTGCCACAACAACGAAGCTACATCATACTGCAAAGCCCCCTTCATGCCGCCCTGATAATCAATAAAATGCACCTGATCATGCTGTACTACAATATTCCTGCTCTGAAAATCGCGGAACATGAAATACTTATTTTCGGTTCTGGTAAGATAAGTAGCCAATGCTTCAAAATCGTCCAGCATTGCTTGTTTGTCATATGGAATTTGAAGTGTGTCGAGAAAATAATATTTAAAATAGAGCAAATCACTTAATATAGCCTGCTTACCAAATTCTTTTGCGGTGAGGCACCAGTTATAATCCAAATCTTTATCCCCCAAAACCTGAATTCGGGAGAGTTGGGTTAAGCTTAACTTAAACAAATTATAGACGTAATCATTATGGCCATGCTGCTCCAATTGATTTAATAAGGAGGCCATACCTAGATCTTCCTGAATATAAAGGGTATTTTCGGCATTCACTCCATATATTTCGGGTACGGGTAGGCCAGCTTTTTTAAAATGGCGACTGAAATTTATAAAAGTATCCGTTTCTTTCTGATTAATACTATAAGTTGCTATATAGGTTTTATTCGCTGCAAATATCCTGAAATATACCCGGTCACTTCCACTTTGGGGTAATTTTTCAATTTTATCTACAGATGATCCAAAAATGGTAACAAATAGTTTACCTAAGGCTTCAATAATAGCATCCATGTTTTTGAGTAAGTTTCAACGAAAGTAAAGATTCGTTTTGACTTTGCCATTATTGCTGATTAATTCTATGGCCTTAATCCGAATACATTCACTTGTTTATAGGAATCAAAATGATGATATTTCTTTAAAAGCACAAATTCATGAATTTCAATGGTGCCATTGAGTAAATATTCGGTTTGTACAAAATTCAGTTGTGGCTGAATACAGAACTGCATATCCGGACAACCATTGCTGTTAATGTATTGATTGACCACTTTTAATTGTGCTGCCAACGCCAGAAAAGGCAGCTTATCCGTTATATTTATTTGAAGATTGCCGGTATTGGGATCTATATGCTGTACCAACTGAACAGTAAATTGTTGCTGATTACTGATTATTCGATGCATCCATCGAATAATTGTTTCTTCCATTTGCTCTTTTGCCTGAAAACAAGTTAATTCAATGGGCGGAAACAGACTGGCTGATTTAGCATCATTGGTAGGTTTTGCCATCAGTGAATATTGACAGCATGCTGTATTATAGCTGATTTGCTCCTTCTGATTCATTGGAAGTACTGCTTGCATATAACGGTAGATTGATATTTGACAATAAATTTAGCATAAATATACTAATTTTTTTAGTATTTAGTTAAATTTAATAGTTCTTTTAGTATTTACATGCCGGAGAGCAGTGCAGTTATTCTGAGAGGGATACTTTTGGGGTACATAAAAAATGGGGTACCTGAATTGTTTAATTAAGCATAGAATAGCTGTTATTAATAGAGGTATATTTCAGTCTATAAAGAACTGGGTTAAAAAATATAGAATTGAAGGGCAAAGGAGGCAGCCCATGGCTGTATGAAAAGTAGCAGTTAAGGCGCCATAGGGAACTAACTTTGGGTTGGTAGCCGCTAAACCAGCAGATACTCCACTAGTCGAACCAACTAATCCACCAAAAATCATTGCATTATGTGGATCAATAATCCCTAATTTTTCAGCTACAAACGGAGTTGCGATGGTTACTATAACAGATTTTATTACTCCT
The DNA here is from genome assembly GCA_947460365.1 of Sphingobacteriia bacterium. Taxonomy (GTDB): domain Bacteria; phylum Bacteroidota; class Bacteroidia; order Chitinophagales; family Chitinophagaceae; genus Sediminibacterium. The sequence goes on from CANHJH010000097.1 coordinate 2,554, forward strand.
ATAGCTATACTAATTGCGATAACGGATGAACTTGCACCTACAGCCGAACCTGTAACAGGTCCAACAATAAATGTACAAGCACCTGCACCAATTGTTGCGATGCTTTTTGCGTCTGTATAACCCATTATATAAGCAACTGAGCCGCCTACAATATATGCCAGAACGGTTCCTATAACTAAACACAGTAAACCCACCCAACCTGTTTTTTTAATTTCCGCAAAACTTGCGCCAAGTGCGGTTGATACAATGGAGAAATCTCGCAACATTGACCCGCCTAATACAGCCATGCCAGAAAAAATAGGAATAGAAGCAATTCCTTTTTCTCCATTACCTAGATACGCTATAAATAAACCGAAACTAATAGCTATAGCAGCACCGGGAATTTTATGATTGGTAAGGATTTTAGATAGCAAATAGGACACATACATAATCAGACCCACTAACAAAAATGAAAATACCAGCCCATTTTTTTGTAAAATTTCCAATATAGGATTTAAAAATTCAAATAAAGTAATAAAAAGTAATTGAAATTGCTGAAAAGTATGCAGAATAAAAAACATAGGACTAATTGTTTAGGTTCAACTTAGACATAATAGGGATAAATAAATAACATGCCAATGTAGCTAATAAGCCCACTGTTAAAGCTAACCAACCACCAGACAAGGCTGCCTTAACATTTTGTGTTGAAGACATGGCGATAACAACCGGTATATACATTTTACTCCAAAATAAGATACCAGATTCTGTTTCTTCTGCTAGTAGCTTCTTTTTTTTAAAGTAATCATTTAGCAAAATCAACATGAGCATTGCAAAACCGACGCCTCCCAAATTTCCATTTAAGTGAAAAACTTTACCCAAAAAATCTCCCAGAATATGACCCACTAAAAAGCAGAAAGCTAATAATGCAACCCCATAAATTTTCATATGACTAATTTTTTAAAATTTCTTTGATTTGATTTTTTATTCGATTACCCCAAACTTTATACCCGCTTTCATTATAATGCAGCTTATCAGAGAGATAAAGCTCTTTTTTAGGTAACCCATCAGAACCTAAAAATGCATCCTGAAATTCTATGTAATAAAGCTTTGTTTGAGAACTACAATATTGTTTAATTAATGTATTAGCTTCTTGGACTTGATCCCATGCGGCCCATCGCTTTTCGCTTGGGGATATTTGAAGCCATGTTATAGGTGTTTCCGGAAATTTTTCTCTCAATTGTTTTACAACATATTTAAATAATTCCAGCACCTGATCTGGTGATTTATCTTTTGCTGATGCTACAATGTCATTTCCAATATACATGAAAATTCCTTTGGGTTTATGTGGATTAGCAATACGTTTAATATAAAAAGCTACATCTCGTAAATTAGATCCACCAAATCCTCTATGAATAATTTCATCATATTCAATATCCTTTCGGATATTCTTCCACATCCGCACATAAGAACTTCCAATAAATAATATTGCCGAATCAGCATGTGTTTCTGTTAAATTTAATGAATCGAACTTTTGTATTTCTTTTTCATAACGATAAACGCCCTCTTCTTTTTTTTGTTTTGAATTACTTAATTGAGTATAAACCCATTTAGCAATAGATTGAATAGCACTATCTTGTTTTATTTTATTATTATCAAGCGTATGACCAGTTTTTATAAACGGTCTCCATCCTGTAGGGATTCCTAAACTTAAACAGTGTTCAAATAGAATATAAGGTCCATATTTAAAACCATGATAATCGAATGAGCTATCATAAGGAACAGTTTTATCTTCTAATCCTGCAACATTAAATAAGGGAACATCATTGCTATTGATCCATTTATAATCGACTAGTGCACCCCAATTATTGATTACTCCTGCAACTTTTGAAGAGTAACCATCATTTCCACTCTCACCTTCTAAACTCCCCCATTTATTCGTGTCTATCTCCTTAGGAATATCTTTTTCATCCATATAGGCCATTGCCAAACAAGTTTTAGAACCTGCAGAGCTACCCACGATAAATATTTGAGCAGTATCTATTCCATATTTTTCAGCATACCTTTTAAAAAATCTAACAGCAGCTTTACCGTCTTGCTGCGCACGATACATAGCTTCAAAATAATCCTTGTTCGTTTTTGATTTTTCAACACCCAGTCTATAATCAATGGTTGAAGTAACATACCCTCGTTTTGCAAACGAAACACAAAGCATAGAGCTAAATGAACCTGTTTTTGAATTGTTCTGAAATCCGCCACCATGAATGAAAAGAATGAGTGGCCTTTTTTTCATTGTATCAGATGAAGGAGGAGCTATTATATCTAACAGCAAATCTTCATTTTTTTCTTTTAGATTAACAGCTTTGCCATATTGTATGTTAGTGATGGAATCAACACTTGAAAATATTTCCTGTTGAAATCTTTTCTGAGCATATAAATTATGTATACAAACAAAAATGAATGCAGTAACAAATAGTTTCTTTATCATATTAAAATAATTTTTTTACTTCATTTTTCACAACTTTACCCATTGCATTTCGAGGCAATTCTTTTACAATAAGATATCTTCTTGGTTTTTTATAATGTGCTATTTTATCAATAATCCAAGCCGACAACTCTTTAATATCTATATTAACCAATTCATCTTTTAAAACAATGGCAGCTACAATCAATTCGCCCCATTCATCATCCGGAACACCTACTACTGCACAATCTGCTATTGAACTACATTCGCGTAATACTTCTTCAATTTCTAAAGCAGAAATCTTATACCCTCCCGATTTTATGATGTCTACCGAACTCCTTCCCATTATTTTATAATACCCTTCCTCAACCACAGCAATATCACCTGTTTTAAACCATCCATCCTCCGTAAAGGACTCATTGGTTGCTTGCTTGTTTTTCCAATATTCTTTAAATACGTTATTCCCTTTTACAATAATTTCACCAGGTTGTCCAAGTTCAACTTCATCATATAGCTCATCTACCAATTTTACATCTACTCCCGGCAATGGTTTTCCAACAAATCCTGCCTTTCTTTCTCCGGTATATGGATTACTAATAGCCATTCCTAACTCTGTCATGCCATATCTTTCCAAAAGTTTATGGCCACTAATTTGAGACCATTTTTCCATCACACTAATAGGTAATGCGGCTGATCCAGATACCATCAATCTGAATTTTTGCATTGAATTAAATAATAATTTTTGTTCGCTACTACTTAATGTTTCAAAATAGGCAATTAATTTGAAATAAATAGTTGGTACTGCCATAAAAACATTTAAGCGTCCCTTATTAAACAACTCAAAAATTTCAATTGCAGAAAAGCTTGGAATAAACTCACAAATTGCACCACTCCACATAGCGCATCCAATTACATTGATAATACCGTGAACATGGTGTAATGGTAAGATACATAATGTATGATCAGTGGAAGACCATTTCCATGCGTCTACTAGGGTTGAAATTTGTGTTTCAATATTTTTATGTGTTGTGACTACTCCTTTGGGTTTATTGGTTGTTCCACTAGTATATAGAATTAATGCCATTCTATTGTGATCTACATCTGGCAAAACTGTTTCTTCAACTGATGATAGATTTTCTAGTACAATTAATGTAAGATTATTGTCAATAGAAAACTCACTTAATATATTTTTAAATTCTTCCTCTAAAAGTAATATAGAAGATTCTGTATCAATTAATACATACGTTAAAGATGGCAATGGATGTGTTAAACATAATGGAACAGCTACTCCGCCAGCAAGCCAAATTGCCCACAAAGTTTTGATATAATTAAACCCTGGATTAACCATAAAAGCTACCCGTTGCTCTAAAAGATCGTATTTGCCATTTAATAATGTTTGTGCTAATTGCTCTGCTTCATGCAACAATTGACTATAGGTATATTCCTGATTATTTGAAATTACTGCAGTATTGTTTTTGTTTTTACGGGCTTGTTCGATAACACTTAACATAAATATTTATTATAGTTTAATAATTTGTTCTTTAGGCACTAAAGTTTTCATTAAAAACCAAGCGAGTAAATAAGCAGTTGCGCAAAAAGAAAACATTATTGTATAAGCGGTTGTCATGCTAGAATGAATTGTTGCTTGTTGTAACGATACAAAATGATTAAATTGAACTACATCAATTTGTTTGATTGTTTCGATTATTTCATTAGAATTACTCATTAGTTCTTTATGATACAAATCCAGAGGATTGCCGTTGCTGATGGTTAAATGTAATTGATTGATTTTTTGTAGGAACAAGTCTAAATTATTTTTATTCGCTAATTCTATCGAATGTTCAATACCTTGAACTTTATATTTGTCGAATAACCACCCACCAAATTTTGAAATCAATACGCCGCCAATACCACCTGCCATTCCGCCAATGCCAATGATAGAAGCAATCATTCTTTTGGGAAACATGTCAGATACCGTTGTAAATATATTTGCAGACCATGCTTGGTGAGCAGAAGCTCCAATACCAATTAGTACCACAGGTATCCAATAACTATAAGTACCCAATGGTTGTGCTGCTAAAACAAAGAGCGGAATAAATGCAATAATTAACATTGCTTTCATTCTTCCCTCATAAGGTTTGTATCCTTTATTTATAAATAAAGTAGGCAACCATCCTCCACCAATACTTCCAATCATAGTCATACTATATAAAACAGCTAATGGAAGTGTAACTAACATCCCTTCCATACCATATTGGTCTTTTAAATAACTTGGTAGCCAAAAAAGATAAAACCACCAAACTCCATCTGTTAAAAACTTACCAATTGCAAATGCCCAGGTTTGTTTGAAAGATAGTGCTTTGATCCATTTAACCTTTTCTTCGATGAGATTTGTTTGGTTTATATCGGTATCATTATCGCTATTGATATAGTTTAATTCCGATGCGGATAATCGAATTTGTTTTTCTGGTTTTTCATAATAAATAAACCAAAAGATAAGCCAAACAAATCCAACAGCCCCTATAATTAAAAACGCTGATTGCCAACCCCAATTTTTTGCGATCCATGGTACACTTAAAGGTGCAAGTATAGCTCCAACATTTGCACCTGAGTTGAATATGCCAGTTGCCAGCGCCCTTTCCTTTTTTGGAAAATATTCGGCAGTAGCTTTTATAGCAGCGGGAAAATTTCCTGCCTCACCAAATGCCAATACGGCTCTTGATGCCATAAAACCCAATACCGAAAACGACATACCTGTAATACCTAATAAACCAAAAAAAGTTGCAACAAATTTTCCGGTAGTTATACTGTAAGCATGAATTATTGCACCGAGGGACCAAATAACGATAGCCCATGCATAGCCCGATTTTGTTCCTAATCGATCAATTATTTTACCGGCCAATAACATGGAAAATGCATATATTAATTGAAAAACAGATGCAATATTTGCATAGTCGGAATTAGACCAGCCAAATTCCCTTTCTAATGACGACTTTAATAAACTTAATACTTGACGATCTAAATAATTAACCGTAGTAGCAAAAAACAAAAGTGAACAAATAGTCCATCTATACTTACCAATATTTGTTGCCATATTCTATAAATTCATTTGTTGAATAACGTTTACAATACTTATTGTTTTCATTTCTATATCTGAATAATTATTCGAATCCATATCCTTTGCAGTAATTAAACTAGATCCCATGCCAACGACTGAAGCTCCGGCCAAATACCATTCTTGCATATTCACTAAATCAACCCCACCGGTGACTACAAAATTAATTGTTGGAAATACTGATTTTATTGATTGGACAAAACCTGTTCCCAATACATTACCAGGAAAAAGCTTTACAAGATGCCATCCTAACTCTTCGGAAACATGAATATCGGTTGGGGTCATGCACCCTGGAATCCATAGATTTTTATTTAAATATGCAACATCAGAAATAGATTTATCTACAAAAGGACTAATTAAAAAATCTGCTTCTGCACTAATAAATTGTTCTGCACTTTTAGCTTCTTGTATGGTACCAATACCAACAAGTAAATCTTTCCAATGAGTATTTCTATGTTGAACAATTTCTTTGAAATTGTTCAACGCATTTTTTCCCCGATTGGTAAATTCTATACACCTAATCCCTGAGTTATATAATACGTCAACTAATCTAATACATTTAGCAGGATCATCATGGTAAAAAAGGGGTAGTATTTTATTGGATACAATTGTATTTGTAATTGTAGTTATTGATTTCATGATGCACGTTTAATTATTGCTTGAATAGATTGATTAGTGGTATCGCCCTTTTCATATAATTTGCCTACAGCAGCTGCAGTTGCGAAATCTATAATATTTTGAGGATTATTTAATTGGAGATTCCCATATATCAAACCAGCCATAAAGCAGTCTCCACTCCCAACTTTATCAACAATATCGTTGATAGAATATGATTTAGAAATAAATAACTTTTCTTCAGATTCATACACGGCAAAATATTGGTTTTCCATTCTAAATGTAAAAGCCAATTTTGTTGCTTTATATACTTTTCGAATATTGTTACAACAAATTGATACTGCTGCAATTAATTCATCATGTGATATATTTATCGTGTTTTCTATAGAACATTTTATACCTAACAGCTTATCTGCAGACCACAAATTACCCATTATTAAATCAGCGTATTCAACCAATTCGGGAATAATATTTTCAGGATCAAAACCATAATTCCACAATTTTGGACGATAGTTTAAATCAAATGAAATAAATATCCCTAATCTTTTTGCAGCCTCTAATGCCTCTTTGCAAACCTTTGCCGTATTGAGGGTAAGGGATGCAGCGATTGCGCTTAAATGAAACCAACCCACATTTTTAAACTCCTCATTCCAATCAATTATACCCAACTGTAATTCCGAAAAAGAAGAATATTCCCTATCATAAACAACAGTTGCATTTTTCATATCGGAGCCCTGCGCCAAATAATAAATACCTATTCTATTTCCATAGGGTATTATAGAAGTTGATTCAATATTGTTTGAATTGATTTGATGTTTTATTTGATCAGAAAAAAAGTTGTTGGGCAACACAGATGCCATACCTACTGGAATATCCCATTTAGCCAAAGCAGTAGCAACATTTAATTCGGCACCACCAATATAAACCGGCATAGAATTATTATGTAACGAAGCACCATCACTTTCGGGAGAGAACCTTAATAATATTTCTCCAAAACACAGCACTTTACTCATACATGAAAATTGAAATAGTTCTTGGCATTATGGTAGCATATATTCTGAAGAATTGATGAAATCCAATTTTCATCATTAGGTATTAATCCTTTTTCCATATCACTTCCAAACATGTTGCA
>CANHJH010000098.1 GCA_947460365.1 Sphingobacteriia bacterium
ACCAATGCTTTTCTATTTAGAAAACAAAAAGGAATCTGGAAAAGAATCAAAACTATTGAAATTGAGCGGTGGTAAAAGCACCGTTCACATGGCATGGTTTTTTATTATTTAATCTATTTTACATAAAAAATAAACCCTTCTGAAAACCCTTCTCGGACTCTCCCAGAGACTAATTAAAATTCGTCACCAATTTGTGGATACTATTCTGCCTGTTTTTTGCTAAATGAAGGGCATTCTCCCTTAATTTGTAGTCCTTTTAACCATGGCGGACCATTTTTTTGAATATCAACCACTACAGCTGTTTTTGCAGCAGTCACATAGCCTTAAACTACTGCGCAGTGGCAATGCTGCCATGTGTATTAGTTTTTTATATAAAGTGTTTCATAGTCATAATCAGCTTTCACTCCCCCTTTCGCAGCTTACCCAACAACTGGCCGATTTTTTGTCCAATATTGGTTATCTAGAGGAGGGTGATGAACAACACAACCTCACGTACATCAGTACCGATTATTACGACCGGGCTGATGCCTACCTTAAACGCTGGGCTGATGAAGAAACCCGCTATATTTATATCAATATCGACGAAAAAACGCACGAACCATACGCCACCCTGACCCGACATACCGAAAAGCTTTTTCAGGTATTAGAAATGTTGAAAGAAAAGGATTTTGTAGGCACCGAAAGTAAGTTGCTCGATTTATTTACCAAAGTACAGGCACTCGTTCAACACAGCAACGAAAACCCCCATGAACGCATCAAACAATTACAGGAAAAAAGAAAACAGCTGGATGAAGAAATAAAAATCATCAAACAAACCGGTTTTGTTTCGGTTTATGAGCCCTGGCAAATTAAAAGTCGCTGGGCTGAAATCGAGCGTTTGTCAAAAGAATTGAGCGGCGATTTTAGGGAAGTGGAAGATAATTTCAAAGAAATATACAAAACCATCAGTCATCGGCATGCAGACGCCCGATTGTCGAAAGGTCAGTTGTTGCGCATTACTTTTGATGCTTTAGAAGAGCTCAAAACCAATGACCAGGGTAAGAGTTTCTATGCTTTTTGGGAGTTTTTAATGGATGATGAAAAGCAACAGGAATTCAACCAGATGTTGGAGGAGTTATACGAATTACTCGACAACAATGGCGTAACACATGAAGGCCGCCAATTGCTGCAACTAAAATACATGTTACATACTGCCGGAATAAAAGTGTTGGAAACCAATCAGATGTTGGGTTACAAACTTAGCCGGATCGTAATAGAAAAAGAAAGAGGCAACAGACGCAAGACCAAAGATATTATGCAGCAAATTATGCAGCATGCAATACAACAGGCGGAGAAAATAGAGAAAAAAAATATTGTACTCTTTACCGATGATCGTCCGGAAATTAAGCTTCCATTAGAAAGAAAGCTCGGTGATGCTCCAATACAAAATGAGTTTACCAATACGCCCAATCATGCACAATTAAATATAGACCACCTTTCTGCACTGCATAAACTAATGGATGATGGCAGTATTGATAAAGCAGTAATAAAAGAAAATATTCTAACCTTACTCAAACAAAACAAACAAATTAGTTTACAACAAGTAATTGAGCATTATGGTTGCACCAGAGGGCTAGCCGAGCTACTGGCGTATATTAGCGTGAGTATTCATCTCTCGCAATCCAGCATCAATCCATCTACAACAGATGATATTATGTTCGATACTATTCAGCAGAAATTTCTGCAAGTACCTCAAATTATATTTAGTAACTAAATAAGAGTTAATTAAACTTATCATCACATGAACAATATATTTTCTGAAACACAATCAACAGGAGCCAACTATATGCCGCATATAGCAAGGGTTCAGCCCTGGGCTAAATGTGCTGCGTCTTTATTAAAAGGGCCGGTGTTTGATGATGAAGACCTTTGGAGTAAAATGATGCTATATAAAACGGAGCTGATTATGTGGTTCGAACAAATTGCCATTGAACTCATTATTGATCAACGAGATGGGTACGCCTATTTACGTCAGTTGGAGTTAGACGATAAAGGCACTACTGTTGGACTTGTTCAACGCAGAGGCCTCTCCTATGAAGTTACTTTGCTTTGCGTTATCCTTCGGAAAATGTTAGATGAATTTGAAATAAATGATACCAATAGTCGCAATTTATATATTACCAGAAAATTATTACGCGTTGAACTAGAAACTTTTTTTAAAGAGAAAGCCAACCGAATGAAACTCATTAAAGAGTTGAATAAATACATTGAAGAAGTAGCTGATTTGGGATACATTAAAAAAATGAAGAACGACAGCAACGTATCTGAAGATGATCGTTTTGAAGTACGCCGTATCATCAAAGCAAGATTTGATGAAGATACCCTTGAATATTTTTTAAACCAACTCAAACAGGAAATTGCCTAACCTGATTGAATAGATAATAGAACGAATTATGAATTTATCTCTTTTTAGTTTGAACCCTGCTGAAGCCGGTTTTAGGTTACAGCGAATGGAATTGTGGAACTGGGGTACTTTTGATGAAAAAGTTTATAGCATTGAACCGGGAGGAGAAAACAGTTTACTTACCGGTGCAAATGGTAGTGGAAAAACCACATTTGTTCATGCCCTGCTTACCCTATTAGCAGCAGAAAGGAGAATGCGCAGCTTCAATATGAGCGCAGAAGGAAAAACTAAAAATGAACGAACAGAAGAGAGTTATGTTTTAGGCGAATACGGCTCAACGGAAGATGATAGCGGTAGTAAAGCACAACGTTTGCGCGAAGACCGCAGTAAAGTTCGCTCTATTATTTTAGCAGTGTTTAAAAGCGAAGAGCAAATTGTAACCCTTGCTCAAATACGTTGGTTTGCCGGCACAGAATTACGCAGAAGCTTTATCATTACTCATAAAGCAATGAGTATTGAAACAGACTTGCGTTACTTTGATTCAGGGGGTGAATGGAAAAAAAGACTGCGTCAACAATTCCCCAAAACGAATAATAGAGATATGGTGGAATTCTTTGATGGCCCCAAAGAATACGGCATACGATTGAGGAGTTTATTTGGCATGCGGAGTGAAAAAGCGCAAAGCCTTTTTAACCAAACCATCAGTTTAAAGATATTGGGCAACCTCGATGAATTCATCAGAACCCAAATGCTAGAAGAAACAGAAATGGAAGCTGATTTTGAAAAACTAAAAGACCATTTCAAAACATTGAGTGATGCACATCGCAACATCGAAAAAACGATGGCGCAAATCGATCGGCTTCAACCCATTCGTACCAATTGGAATGAATGGAAAAATCATGAATCCAATCGCTATGAAATAGATCAACACAAACAAACCATGCCCGCCTGGTTTGCCACTCACCAACGTAGTTTGTTGCAGCGTGAAATGAAATCATTAGAAACAGCTTGCAACGCCATTGCCGACCAAATCAAAGAAATTGAACAAGTTATAAAAGAAGAAAATGAAGATTTTATTGAAACTGAAACACAAATTAGAGGCAGTGAACCAGGTAGATTATTGGCAGAATTAGGCAAACAGATTAATCATCTACAAGAAGAAAAAGGAAAAAGAACTACGGCTATTGAACATTACAATAACTACGCTATAGCATTGGGCTGGGATACAAATGTAAACGAAAAAGAATTTGAAAAAAACAAACGTAAAGCCGAAGAAAAGTCATTAGATATACAAGAGGAGATTAAAAAGACCTATACTGCCCAAGTTAGAGCAGCAGATGCTCAACAACAAGCAGAAATACTTTGCAAAGAACTTGTTGAAAAAATAGAGCAACTTAAAAATCAGCGCAACAATATTACAGGTCGATTAACTGAGATTAGAAAAGAAATATTAGCACATACCGGAGCTACAGAAACCGACATACCCTTTATAGGAGAATTAATTCAACTGAAAGAAGGCGAAGAAAAATGGGAATATGCCATAGAAAAACTCTTACACAATTTTGGTCAACGATTAATTGTTCCCGATGAATATTATAAACAAGTCAATAAATTTGTTCAACAAACCGATTTAAAAGGCAGAATTGTATACGAACGCTATCAAGCTGGCACCAACCTTACTGATTTGTTATCATGCGAACCTAATGCTGTTCCAGAAAAATTAGCCATTAATGTAAAAAGTGAATATGCCGATTGGGTAACCTTTCAACTAACTAAATATTACAACTACGAATGTATTGACAACCTCAATGATTTTGCTAAAAAATCGTATGCGATCACTTCAAGTGGTTTAATTAAACACGGTCAACGCCATGAAAAAGACGACCGAAATCGCGCAGGAAGTAGGCAACATTTTGTATTAGGTTGGGACAATTCAGCCAAATTACGCGAACTCATTGCAGAATTAAATCAACTGGAAGAACAAATAGACGCATATAAAAAAGCAGAAAGTATTCATAGCTCCGAAGTTAATCACCTTCAACATCAAGTAAAAGCATTGAATGAATTGCTGCGTTTTACTTCATTTGAACTATTGAATAAAGATGCAATTGTTGCGCAAATTCAACAAAAAGAAAAAGAAAAAATAAAATTAGAAAAAGGCGACCCTACTTTAAAAGACTTACAACTAAAGAAAGAAAATCTTCAAAAAAGATTAGAAAGCTTACAACTTAGGAAAATAGATAAAATAAGAGAAGAAGAAAAAGTAAAGGGGCAACTCAATAAATGGGCTTTACAGTATAAACAATGTGAAGAGGTATTGGGTACTTACGAAGGGTTAAATATGGATGATAAATATGCAGCTTTTCAATTAGAGTACATCAATAAAATAGGCTATACCATTGACTTGGATGTGATTGAAAAAGTGCGTGCACATGTAAGCGATCAGATTCATAAAAAAATGAATGAACTTAATCGTCAGGTTGAAAGCATAAAACGACAGCTACATACAGCTATGCTGGAATATAAAAACCCTTCGGACGATAAGCTCATACAACGATTCCCCGATTGGCGGGGAGATACCCATCGCTTGTCTTTAGAAGTAGAGTACGGTGGTTCGTATATGGAAATTTTAGAGAAATTAGAAAGTGAAGAATTGGGTGAGCAGCGCGATCGTTTTAAAAAATACCTGAATGAAGAAATGATTAATCGCATGAGTAGTTTTGGTGGCAGACTGAATGAACATCTCCAACAAATACAGCGTAGAGTTACAGAACTCAATCAAAGCTTAGCAGGCATCAGTTACAGACAACAACCCGAAACTTATATTCAATTAGAAGCCAGAGAAGAACTTAGTCCCAATATCAAAGATTTTCGTTCTCGCTTAGTAAACTGGAAACCTAATTTAGCGGAATACCATCTTAATAAAGATGATAATATTCTTGAATCGAGTTATATTAAAATTAAAGCGTTAATAGACGATTTAGAAACCAAAGAGGCTTGGAGAAGAGAAGTGATGGATGTTCGTCAGTGGTTGCGATTTGTAGCACGTGAGGTGAAGAAAGAAGACCAAACAACTTATCGAAGCTATACAGGTACCGAAAAATTAAGTGGCGGTGAACAAGCACAATTAACCTATACTATATTAGGCAGTGCCATAGCTTATCAGTTTGGTATTACCAATGATGGACTAAGCAGACGCAGTTTCCGATTTATTTGTGTGGATGAAGCCTTTAGCCGACAAGATGAAGAAAAAGCTCGTTATTTAATGAACTTATGCAAACAATTGAATTTGCAAATCATGGTAGTAAGCCCCGATAAAACAGAAGAATTTAGAATTGTTGAACCTTTTGTTGCCAGAATACATTATGTACAACGCCGTCAAAACAGAGACAGTTTATTGTATGATATGCCAATTAAACAATTAAAAGAAAGTTTGGGTAATTGATAATTGATAATTGACAATTGATAATTGATAATTGATAATTGACAATTGATAGTTGATAATGGGGAATGGGTAAATCGTTGAATAACGTTGACCGATTTTTACTTTTTTGTCCATTGTTCAGCCAATGCAGCAATTTGAAGCACATTTTGCTGTTCCATGCAATTAAAATGTTTTCGCGGGCATTTGTTGTATCCAATTTTAGAGCAAGGTCTACAGCTTAAATTGTTTACTTCAATAATTTCGTTTTTAACCAAATGGCTGCCATAATAGGGAGTCATTCCAAATTCGGGGATGGTATTGCCCCAAATACTTATGATGGGCTTTTTTAGGGCAGCAGCAATATGCATTAAGCCGGTATCGTGCGTAATGATAAATTTAGCGTGTCTAACAATGTCGGCACTTTCATTTAATGTAAATTTACCACAAGCATTATATACTTTCACGTCATCTACACTTGCAATTTCGTTGCCAATTGCCCTATCTTCCGGTCCGCCTAATAATATAATAGGGTGATGCAATTCGCTACATAATTTTTTTAATTGATGCACCGGTAATTTTTTAGTAGCATGTGCTGCACCAATTACCAATCCTATATATCCAAATGAATGAGCGTAAGGGAGATCCGCTAAAGTAATTTCTTCCTCTTTAGGAATAAAGTAATCCAGTCCTGCACCATCATTTACCACACCAAAAGTTCTTACAGTTTCAAAACAACGATCAACAATATGTATCGCTGGCAATCGATTTACTTTAAAAGCAGTTAGTAGCCATTTCTTTATGTTCAGCTTATTAAAAGAAAATGCTTTAACATTCAGGGCACGTTTTATTTTAGCAGTTCTTAAGTTGTGATGTAAGTCTATGATATAGTCAAATTCCTGCGCTTTTAAACTTTGTATCATTTGATCCCAATCGTTGTCCAGATAATGAAAATGATCGATATAAGGGTTGGCTATAGTAACTGCTTTAAAAGAAGATTTAGTTAAAAAATGTACTTCGGCCTTTGGAATTTGAAGTTTTATACAACGAATAACAGGAGTAGTTAATACAATATCTCCTATAGAAGAAAAACGAATGATTAAAAATCTCATGTTGATTAGCGCTTACTTTTTATTTTTAAAAACTGTATCATGTCGTTTCTATAATTATTGTTTTTCCTTTTGCCTTTTGAATTTTGCCTTTGCCTTTTTACGGGATCATTTCTGTTGTTTCCACATAATTTAAGTCTTTATGGAAAGTTTCCTCTGTAAAATAAAACGCAACGAATGAAATGGCCATCACCACGATCCCTGTTACAATGCCACTATTATAAATGTTCCAATGCCATGTTTGCTGAAATAAATTCAAGAACATTAAATTCAACAATGGCAAAGAACCTCGCACCATATTGGGAATGGTAGTTGCGGCTGTAGCGCGCAAATTGGTTCCGAACTGTTCCGCTCCCATTGTTACAAATATTGCCCAGAATCCGGTACTAAAGCCCAATAATCCGCAGATTGCATACATGCTATTGTCGTTGGTATTGAAGGAACTATAAAATAAAAACAAGGCTGCAACAGTGAGCAAATAAAAAGTCAGCAATGCTTTTTTTCTGCTTTTAAAATATTGACTTAATAAGCCAATTAAAATATCTCCTACGGCAATACCTACGTAACCAAACATAATGGCTCTGCCGCTATCAATATGGTTATCTCCGTAAATTTCTTTTGCGAAAAGATTGCTTAGGTTGATTAAAATGCCAATTACATACCAGGTGGGTAATCCAATTAATATGGCTAATACATACTTCTTGAAACGCTTCCGATTATTAAAAAACAGGAGGAAATTTCCTTTTTGAACTTCTTTGTTTTCTTTGATCGTATGAAACATGCCGCTTTCGGCAACAGAGATTCGCAACAATAGGAGTCCGATTCCCAGCCCTCCGCCAATCTTATAACATAAACGCCAATCATTGGTAAGCTGGAATACAAAGTAAGCAAACACCGCACCAAATAATCCAATACCGGCAACTAATGAAGTACCAACGCCTCTTTTTTCTTTAGGTAATAATTCACTTACCAAAGTAATACCAGCACCTAATTCGCCAGCGAGACCAACACCGGCAATAAATCTTGCCCAGGCATATTGATCAACTGTTTGAACGTATCCTGTACAAAAATTGGCAATGGAGTATAAAGCAATAGAACCAAACAATACACTCAGCCGACCTTTTTTATCGCCAATCGTTCCCCAAATAATTCCGCCGATTAAAAGTCCGATCATTTGCCAGTTGATGATTTTTGTACTGGCAGCTATTACATCTGCTTTATTGGTGAGTACTACGCCAATACCTCCTAAACTTGGTCCTCTTACAATCGTAAATAAAAGCAAATCATATATATCAACAAAATAGCCAAGGGCAGCCACTATTACCGGCAATGACATAATGCCGTATGCTTTTTGAGAATGGAGGGATGCAGTTTTCATTGCTAGTATAGTTTTTACAAAACTTTGATATTGAAATCTCCTCTTAAAATTAAACAAACAAGAAATGGAACGATGGAGACCAGTATCGCTTAAGGTTTGGGTTTATGAAAAATCAATTTTATAATTACAGGAGCAGTAGTAATGAATACAATACCCAACACAATCACCTCTAAATGATTTTTAAGATCAAAATCAAATTTGGCCAAAATCCATTTTTGCAAAAAATGTCCGCCAATAATCATACTACTCACCCAGCCAATACATCCTACTATGTTGTAGAAGGTGAATTTTTTTTGGTTCATTCCTACAATACCTGCAACAATAGGTGCAAAAGTCCTTACTATTGGAATAAATCTTGCCACTACAATTGCTCCGCCACCATGTTTTTCGTAGAAATCATGTGCTTGAATTAAAAACCGTCTTTTAAAGAAAAAATTCTCTTTCCATTCATACATAGTGGGACCAACTTTTTTACCAAACCAATACCCGGTAGCGTTACCCAATATGCCCGCAAAGGAGATGAGTGCAATTAATAATAAAAGACCCACCAATTCATTTTGATTGGATATTACTTCATTGGCAATATTGGTGCTATAGATGCCGGCAACAAAGAGTAAGCTGTCGCCCGGCAAGAAAAAGCCGGCAAACAATCCGGTTTCTGCAAAAACCACGAACATGATCAGCCATAAACCACCATGTTCAATATAAAATTGAGGTTGCAATAATTGTGTCCAATGAAAATCCATTAAAATCTGTACTAACATAATTGTTGAATAAAATTAAAGTTTAGTTGTTGGTGTCTTGCAATTCTCCTTCCCATTTACTTACTACACTAGTTGCCAATGCATTACCCAATACATTCGTACCTGTTCTGAACATATCACAAAAGTGATCAATGGGTAAAATCAAGGCAACGCCTTCTGGAGGTATTTTAAACATGGCACAGGTGGCTAAAACAATAATTAATGAAGCCCTAGGTACCCCGGCAATCCCTTTACTGGTAAGCATTAATACCAATAACATGGTAAGTTGCTCCCCTATTGGCATATGAATTCCATAAGCTTGCGCAATAGCTAAACTGGCAAAAGTCATGTACATCATACTTCCATCTAAATTAAAAGAGTAACCCAGTGGAAGGATGAAGGAAACGATCTTGTTTTTGCATCCAAATCTTTCTAATTCTTCGGTTAATTTAGGGAAAACGGCTTCGCTGCTGGTGGTACTAAAAGCGATAAGCAATGGATTAGCAATATGTTTAAGCATACTGGTCATTTTTTTGCCCAAAATGATATAGCCAACCGAAGTAAGTATTACCCAAAGTGTTAATATACCTAACACAAAATATCCGAAATAAATAAAATAAAAGCTAAAAATGCTTAACCCTTTATCGGCAACCACGGCAGCCAATGTGCCAAAAACGCCAACCGGAGCAAAATTCATTACATAGCCAACGATCTTTAAAATGATGTGTGCAATAATATCAAATGCTTTTATAACAGGCTTTGAATACTCCCCTAAGTTGGCAGCAGCTACTCCAAAAAAAATAGAGAAGATGACT
>CANHJH010000099.1 GCA_947460365.1 Sphingobacteriia bacterium
TAAGAATTTAGTTCTGTACATCGGCATAATTACTTTAGCAACATCACCGGCTTTGCATTGATATTTAGGTAAGGCGCCCACCACATCACCTAAACCGCCTGCTTTAGCCACCGGATAACATTCAGCACTTACATGTACAATCTCCATATTATTAATAATTATATAGTTTCAAGATAATCAATTACGCTGTTCTTTCAAATTTTAGCCCTTATTTAAGATTAAAATTTTTATATAATCAAATTATTATTATTTTACAGCATCTAAAAACCATACCGATTGTCATGAGTCAAACGAAACAACCAACCAACACAAGTGCATTAGCCACTTTAGTCATTGTATTTTTTTTCTGGGGATTTATTGCTGCATCGAACAGCATTTTAATTCCCTTCTGTAAAACACATTTTAACCTAAATCAATTTGAATCGCAATTGATTGGTTCTGCTTTTTATGGTGCTTATTTTATAGGATCGCTGATCTTATTTATTTTATCGAATGTAATTGGCTATGACATTCTAAATAAAATAGGTTACAAAAAGGGAATTATTTATGGTCTTCTTATTTCGATAGTGGGCGCATTACTGATTATCCCTTCTGCAAATGCAAATTCATTTTCTGCAATTCTGGCTTCATTCTTTATTGTAGCATTGGGATTTTCGTTGCAACAAACTGCTGCACAGCCATTCGCAATTTCTTTGGGTGATCCTTCAACAGGCTCTCACAGATTGAATTTGGCCGGTGGAGTAAATTCATTAGGCACAACACTGGGTCCAATTATTGTAAGCTTCTTTTTGTTTGGTTCTGTAGGAAGCAGTGCGGCAAATGTTACTGTAACTAATATTAACACGTTGTATTTAATTGTTGCAGGTGTATTTGCAGTAGTAGCGATATTCTTTGCGATATCAAAACTACCTGAAGGTAAGAACGATGAGAAATTTGAGAAAGCAAACAAAGCTGCTTCTTCATTGCTTATCATGACCTTATTGATTGGGGTGATAATTATTATAGGTCAGTTTTCAGAAGTACCCAAACTTACCTTGCTGCTTATTTCATTAATTTCTGTAGTGGGCATATTGTTTTATTCAAATACGCAAGCTATTAAAAATAATGAAGGATGGGGCGCAATGAAATATCCACAACTGATTTATGGTATGATTGGAATTTTCATTTACGTAGGTGTAGAAGTAACCATTGATAATAACTTTGGAGCACTATTAAAAATACCGGGATATTTAACTGCTGAAGGATTAGATGAAAGTAAAATTTCTAAATATGTATCATTGTATTGGGGTAGTTTAATGATCGGAAGATGGACGGGCGCTGTAAGCGTATTTAATTTAACTGGGTTAAAGAAAACCATTGCAACTATCATAGTGCCTTTTATAGCGTTTGCCGTAGTATTATTTGTAAATAATTTATACGGAAATGATGTGAATGATTTGATTGCTTATGCAGTATATATTGTTTTGGCATTGGCTGCTTTCTTCTATGGTCAGGAAAAGCCGGTAAAAACATTAATAGCGGTATCTTCTTTAGCTACTATTGCCATGTTGATAGGCGTATTCACCAATGGCATTGTTTCTGTATATTCATTAATGGCAGGAGGTTTATGTTGTTCGGTAATGTGGCCTTGCATATTCTCATTAGGTGTTGGCGGATTAGGCAAATACACTAGTCAGGGTTCCGCATTTTTAATTATGATGATTTTAGGTGGCGCTATCATACCGCCGTTACAGGGTGCGGTAGGCGACCTTAGTTCTGTAGGCATGCACCATTCGTATCTATTGGCTGCTGCATGTTTTGCATTTCTTGTTTATCTGGCTATCAAATTAAAGCGTGAATTAAAATCACAAGGTTTAGATTTTGATGCACAGGTAAGCGGAGGACACTAATATTTTTGTAACTAGTCCAATAAAAACGCATTAGGAAGCAGGAAAATTTACTCAATTTTGCTGCTTCCTAATTTTTAATTAAACATATTAGCAAGAAGATTTTTTATCTACGGTGGGATTTACAAAGATTTCATTTCTACTTTAAATATATATTAGCGAATTTCACGTAACAAATGAAATCAATAAAAATAACAGCATGAAATAGCCATAAGCAAGGTTTGCATACCAACCGAGATGAATATAAGGCGATACCATGTGACCATTAAAAAACAATAGATATATACACATGAATACTAGCAGTAAAAAAGCGTTTGAACCACTTGCCATTGGAATTGATATTGGTGGTACCGGAACTAAATTTGGGATAGTTGATCGTATTGGAAATGTCTTGTTTTCTGGCGAAATGAGTACAAAGAATCATTTAACTGTGGAGCCATTTATAGAAGAACTATACCAATCTCTTTCCCCGTTTATTGAACAAGCAGGTGGTGTAGGCAGAATAAAAGGAATTGGGGTTGGTGCGCCCAATGGTAATTATTATAAAAATACTATTGAACATGCTGCGAATTTGCCCTGGAAAGGGATAATTCCATTTGGACAAATGGTGGAAGCCAAGTTTCAATTACCAACAGTGCTTACCAATGATGCAAATGCAGCAGCAATTGGAGAAATGATGTATGGTGCAGCACAGGGTATGAAAGATTTTATTATGATTACTTTAGGAACTGGTGTGGGAAGCGGTATTGTTGCCAACGGCAAACTTATATATGGGCATGATGGTTTTGCCGGTGAATTAGGACATACCATTACCATACCTGATGGAAGATTTCATCCGGGAACCGGTAAGAAGGGATCTCTGGAAAGTTATGCTTCTGCAACCGGGGTAAGACTTACCGCACTGGAGTTTTTAGAGAAAAGTGACAAGCCAAGTTTATTGAGAAATATACCGGCTGATCATATTGATTCTAAGCAAGTACATATTGCCGCGAAAGAAGGGGATGAATTAGCACAAGAAATTTTTGAATATACCGGAAAAATATTGGGAATGGCTTTAGCTAATTTTGTGATGTTTTCAAATCCCGAAGCCATTATCTTATTCGGAGGGTTAACAAAAGCCGGCGATTTTATTCTGAAACCCACCAGGGAGAACATGGAAGCAAACTTAATTCAGGTATTTGAGAATAAGGTTAAAATATTAATCAGTCATTTAAAAGAATCAGATGCTGCGATATTAGGGGCGTCTGCATTAGTTTGGGAAATGAATTAATCGATTCAAATCTAATAGTTGATAAAGTAAGCCTGTTTAACGATAAACAGGCTTACTCTTTTATAGGATTAGCTGAGAAAAATTATTGATGCTTTATAATAAAAACAGCAGGAACCGGTCTTTGTCCCTCTTTATCACTTGGCGTAATGGTTTGCTTTCCGTTCACCAACATGCAAGTACTGCCACCTCCATCTAAATTCAAAGCTTCCTCACAACCCACTTGAACCAACATATCAGACAATTGTTTTAAATCGGCTCCTTCGGCTTTACCAGGAAATCTTCCTTCTACCACCATAACAATTAACTCCCCGCTACTTGTGTATCCCATTGCAGTTCTTGGATGCTTATCGAATAATGCTTTCCCTGAAAATTTTATTTCTTCATTATTAGTAATTTTAGAAACGCCATGCTGCACTAAAACTGGCCCTCCTCCTATTGCAGTTTGCATTTTCCATTTTTTGAAAAATTGATCTTTGTAAAGTCTGTTTTTTAACAGAACCGGGAAAGAATCTTTAATAAATGGTACCGGTGATTGAACGGCTAATGGAAACTTCAGGGTAGAATCAGTGTAAGTCCAGGCTACGTCCGGAATTCTTTTAGTACTGATGCCAATTGCACTGGCAAGAGGATGTTTATAGGTTAATGTATCTTTCCCTTTACCGGCAATAGATTGTTTATTGTATGCACGTAGTCGAGCATCTTTTACTACCAGGTTTAAATTGGAGTTGTGAGCAAATTCAAAAAAAGTGCCATTAACTACTAGTATTGGTTGCCCTTCTTGTTCATAGTATTGAGAAGGGGTATAACGTTTGCCATTTCCAACCTGCGTAGTAAAATCCAGTTGCTTGTTCTTTAAAGGGGCAATTAAATAAAAAGCCTTGTTGGGTTTTCCGTTCAATGAATCGTTAGTAAAATAAACATGTACCCCGTCCGGTAAGGGTTGATATAAGGAGTCTACATTATACCAATGTAGCTGTGCAAAAGAAAATACAGGGAAAAGAAAGATTCCGATGAAAGTTTTTTTCATGTGTTTATAGCTAATATTTTATCCTTTTTCGGCCATCCATTTATTTTTACCATAACCCGGAATCACATGTTTTTCGCTGTGATAAGAGGAACGAACCAACGGTCCGCTTTCAACATAATCAAATCCAATTGCATATCCAATATCTCTTAATTCAGCAAACTCATCGGGATGCACAAAACGTTGAACAGGCAAATGTTTTTTAGTAGGCTGCAAATATTGTCCTAATGTTATTACATCGGTGCCAACGTTTACCAAATCTCGCATGGTTTGAATTACTTCTTCTTTAGTTTCTCCCAAACCAAGCATAACGCCGGTTTTAGTTCGTCGGCCTCCTTTTTTGAGTGTTTCTAAAACAGTTAAACTACGGGCATATTTAGCCTGTATTCTTACTTGCTTTGTAATACGCTCTACGGTTTCCATATTATGACTAACCACTTCGGGTGCAGCATCAATAATTCGTTGAATTTGATCAGTAAACCCTCTAAAATCGGGAATTAAGGTTTCGAGGGTTGTTTGAGGATTTAGGTTTTTAATTGCTTTGATGGTATTGTACCAAATAATAGATCCGCCATCTTTTAGTTCATCTCTATCAACACTGGTTACTACCGCATGTTTTACTTTCATCAGATGGATTGCTTCTGCTACTCTTTGAGGTTCATCCCAATCTACCGAGGCCGGTCTGCCGGTTGCAACTGCACAAAAACCACAACTTCTGGTACAAACATTTCCCAAAATCATAAAAGTTGCAGTGCCTTCTCCCCAACATTCACCCATATTAGGGCAATTGCCGCTTTCGCAGATGGTATGCAATTTATGCGTATCTACTAATCCTCTAACATGTTTATAACTCTCGCCCAACGGCAGTTTTACCCTTAACCAATTGGGTTTTTTAAGGGGAAATTCGTTGGTTGTATTCACATCTATTTTAGGTACTACCGGTAATTCTTGCATGCAGCTATGTTTCTATTTGATACACAAAATTAACTACTTTCTATTACCGAAAGTAATTGCCACATAAGCATTAAAAAAGAAATTTTTATCTTCGTTAAACAAGATCAATGGCATTTTTTTAGAATAAAATTCTGCATTCACCCCTACTTCAACAGCAGATAATACTTCATTATATCTTCCATAATCAAATCTCAATGCGCCTTTTACATGTACACCGGGAACGATTTTTGCTTCACTCAGCCCTTTAAAAATACCACTTTTACCAATAATTTCTACATCCGGGGCAAGTAAATTTAGAAATATATCTTCATTTTCAGGCGTGTATTTGATCGTTTCTCTTTTACTTGCCAGCCTGTTATTCACGTCTAAATAATAAGGTTTCAATAATCCAAGAGTAATACCCCCGCCATAAATTGCACTCACAGCTACCCCATTTTTATTGCCTTTTCCTCCGATAAGCAATTGTTGTCCAAGTCCGGCTTTTAAATAATAGAAATTATTGACTTTCCCATATATGTAATTTGAAACAAATATGAATCCTTGAGAATTTGACTCAGACGGAATACTTTCTTCCTTGGGATGTTTATGCTCTCCCAATTCGGTCCACCATAAATTTGTTTTAGTAACCGATTTATATTTACCTTTTTCATAAGAAATCCCCCACCCATCAGTACTCAATTTCAAGCCGAAAGCGCTCTGCTTTAAAAATATTAATGCACCTTCTTCTTCCTGCTTAATCAACTGATTAATTCTAGCTCTTTTTTCTGCTTTCTTTAGGCTAGACTTAGACGCTGTAGGTTCAACGGTTTGCTGAGACATAGCTTTTATTCCCAGTACAACAAAAAATACAAATAATAATTTCTTCACTCCTAATTGATTTGTTCAATGTAAATTTATGGCAAAATTGATGCAATGACTGCACAAATTATTTATCAAGGTGATTTAAGAACTTCCGCAACACATCTTCAAAGCGGCACGGCAATTAATACGGATGCCCCTACCGACAATCAGGGCAAGGGAGAATGCTTTTCACCAACAGACCTGGTGGTTACTGCATTAGCCACTTGTATGATTACCACCATGGGAATTAAGGCCCGTACGATGGATATTCAGCTGGATGGCACTAAAGCTGATGTAACCAAGATTATGGCCAGTGACCCCAGAAGAATCAGTGAAATTGTGGTTCATCTTTTTTTCCCTCCATCTCTACATTTAGATGAAAAGCAAAAAGAAATATTAGAAAGAACTGCTCGTACCTGCCCAGTTGAAAGGTCACTTCACCCAGATGTTAAACTTGATTTACAGTTTAACTGGTAGATAGACCCTTCATCGGAGAATTACGTTGCCTATAGCGCAATTTAGACATGCTTTTTTATCACAAAATTCATGTTGCAGTTGTAAAAATGCCTGAGAATGTAAGGCGCAGTTATGTGTAACGGGTAATTCCTGCCATTTTTTTAATATTTTATTTTGTTCGGGGGGCAAATGGTAGAGTATTTGAATTGCCCGATCAATATATTCCTGATTTTTTCTAATTAGACCGTAGGTATATAAAAAAGGGACTAAGGCATTAATAAGAATGGTTTGTTGCAATTGTACACCTGTTTGTTTATTTACAACGCTACTTTCTTCATCGAACTTATAATGGTTATTCCAATAAGGCTGTACTTCCGTTAAAAAAAATTGACTTAGTTGCGTGCTTTCTTTAGTTGATTTGATTGTTTCGTAAAAAGATGGATATTTTATGATCAGTGAGGCTAGTTGAGATAATCGAATGGTGGGAAATCCTGCCGGTCGCATTCTCAAAAATGCCACTTTTTGCTTTAATACGGGTAGTTGAAATTTATTTTTCAAATGTGCATATTCTTGTTGAAGCTGTTTGGGATAATCGTCTGTAAAAACATCCTCCAACAATCCGGACTGTCCCATCAAAAGTGCTTCTATTTGTAAAGGTTGATGGCTACATCTTTGCAACACCCCCAAGGGAATCGATTGAAAAACCAATTCAAAAACAGGGCCATTTACTTTCCCACCAAAAACGCGTGCAATCATTTGCCAAAGTACCTCATCCCAATTATTGTTGGAGTTCGTTAGAAGTTCTTTAAAATAGTTGGATTTATTACACAACCGCTCAATTGCCAAACGCTCTTTCCATGAAACCCAGATTAATTCCTTAATAGAAGGCAACCATTTTTTACAGGGTAACAAATCCTCCGAATGCATGAGCCGAGCATATTTATCGAGCAATGAACGAGCTACTAAACCATTTAATTCCAATGTTGGAATGAGGTTTCCTAAACCATCATATACCGGTTTGTCGTCTATCCAAACAACATGCAAAATAATATTCAAATATCTTTCATCGGATGGATGACCGTGCTTATACCAATCTGACGACAATACATGTAATTCAATATTACCGGCCCACTGAGTATGATTGAGGTAAATGATTCCCCCCATAAAATCGGGGCCCTGATTTACATTTAATTGACCTGGATGTAGAATTTTCAAGGTATCTCCTTGAGTTGAGCACAGATCATTAATTCTAAAATAGCGAAACTGCCATATAAACTGTAATAATTTTTCATTCATACAATGGGATGCTTAACCCATAAAATTATTACCAAAACATAGGGTATAAATACCTGATTTTTGATTAAGAATTTAACGTATGCAAAGCTTGTACAACTTTGCTAACAGGTAGTCCCATAACATTATAAAAATCGCCCGTAATACCTGCAATACCCACTACTCCGATCCATTCTTGAATAGCGTAAGAACCCGCTTTATCATAGGGTTTATAATGATCAATATAAAATACAATTTGCTCCTGAGTAATCGGATGAAATTGAACACTGGTAGTTACAGAAAATTTTTGCACTATCTTATCTTTCATCAGAACTACCCCGGTAATAACCCGATGCGTATTACCGGATAACCTGGTTAGCATATCGATAGCTTGAGCGCGATCAGCAGGCTTATTTATCACCTCATTGCCTAATACTACGATCGTATCGGCAGCAAGTACAACCTGATCAATATCAAATGTTTGATTGTCTTTTAATTGCTGAATAACTGCCAATGCCTTTTTTTCTGCAATGTGAATAGGGATTTCTTCTACTAACATTTCAGTAGAAAATGATTCATCTGTTGATTGAACCATTACTTTGAAAGGAATTTCTGCCCATTCTAATAGTTGTTTTCTTCTGGGAGATTGAGATGCTAAAATAATTTCCTTCATACAACAACTATAGATAAAGTTTAAAAAAAATCATGGATAAAATTCCGGTGAACATAATGAACTTAACCAATGTGCTGATTTGATGAAAGTCTTTAGCGGTATTAGCTTTCATCAACAATTTAAAGCTTATCAGTAAAGGCGTAATTACCAAAAGAATGGCATATACCACACTTAACCACCAGCCAATGCCTAACGCATATATTTGTAATATTAATAAAGCGGCAATTAATACTACCATCCACACAGATACAAACACTTTACTTACCACTATTCCTAAAGCAATTGGCATAGTGGTACAACCATACTTTCTGTCGCCCTCCACATCTTCCATATCTTTTATCACTTCTCTAATTAATGAAATGATAAATGCAAAAGACGCATATAAAATCATCAACCGAAAATAATGGCCTTTTTGATTTTGTAGATTAATAAAATCAACTTCTGTTAAAGGGAATTTAGCAAAGAAAAGAATGCCTATCACCCAGGCCGTTAGTAAAGAGATAAGTACATTGCCAATCAGCAATTTTTTTTTCAAAGTGGTCGAATAAAACCACAATGCGAAGACAGCGAATATGTTGGCCAATAAAAGATGCCAGTATTGATTAACGGGCAATGCATAGATGGTTAATAATAAGCCGGTAAGACTTAAAAATAAATGCCAAAAAATTACCCATCTCCTACTGATGATGCGATTTACCACTACTTTATCCGGTTTGTTGATTTGATCGATGTTTTGATCAAAATAATCATTGATAATGTAGCCTCCAGCTGCAATAAACACTGTTGCAACAATAAGTGAAGCAAAACGCATTAGACTTTGCCATTCTACCATTGAAGATTCGGGGTAAATACGTTCATAAATGCACTTCTCAAAAACAAGCTGCGTAATGATGATGAACACTAAATTAGGCCATCTGATCAGTCTTAAAAATGCAATTATTAATTTCAAATTAGTCAATTAAAACAAATGATGAATTATTGAGCTCTTACCGAACTGTCTTCATTCCAATCGCCTCGTAATTTCATTACTTTTTCTACAACCTCTCTTACACAACCTTCGCCTCCTTTGTATGGAGATATATAAGTTGAAATTGATTTGATTTCTGGAACTGCATCGGCCGGACAACAAGGTAACCCAATTAATTGCATTACATGCTTATCCGGTATATCATCTCCCATATACAAACATTCGGAATCTGTTAAATGGTGCGTAGTCATCAGTGTATGAAGTAAATCAGCCTTGTTGGCAACTTTCATATGCACTTCTACAATTCCCAATTTTTGCAATCTTTCTTTTACTTCTAAAGAATCTCCACCTGAAATAATAAATACTTTGTAGCCTTTTTTAACTGCCAACTGCAAAGCATACCCATCTTTTATATTCATTTTTCTGGCATGTACTCCACCAGGTAATACCAGAATGGTTCCATCTGTTAGTACCCCGTCTACATCAAA
>CANHJH010000100.1 GCA_947460365.1 Sphingobacteriia bacterium
AATTACGCATTAAACTCCAACTATTTTAATGGGTATGTGATTGCTTATAGAATGTGTGCATTAAAAGTATATGCGGGAAACTAATACAAGCGATAAAAATGAAAAATTGTGATTTGAATTGATCGAATATAGCAGATTGCTTATAATAAGTAAACATCAGCAGAAATATAAAAATAAAAACCGCACCCATTGTAAAAGGTATTGCATTTTTAAATAGTGATAAATTACTCATGGCTAATTTACTGGTAATGTGCTTCCATGCAACTGCACTATGTTGACCAATAAAATAAGCTCCAAATGAAAAAAGTAAGGGCATATTAATACCAAGTAGTAATATGGTAATTAAGAAAATAGATTTTGTGTTTCTATAAAAATAATTCACCAATAAAAAAATCGATGCTGCAGCGAATATGATGGGCAACTTGTATAATAAAAGCGCATCTAAATATTGTTCTGTAAATTGAAGGCCATTAATTTTTGCAATCACTGCAACTGACTCAGTTAAATGGGTAACAATAATAAAAAGTAAAATAGTTAGTCCTATTAAAAAGGAGGATAAGAAACGAATCGTATTATTAATTGACAAATTAAGTTCTTCTATTTCGGATTCTCCAAAATGGAATGCTGAATATAATACGAATAAACATATTGATAACGTAGGAAAAAATTGCCAAAAACAAAAATATATCAACACCACCGACAAATATGCAATGATAAATTTACTAAGGTTCAACCCGTTTTTATTAATTAATAAATGATCTACTGCACCATGTGGTAAACCAATTAGTAACAAGCCGATAATCATAGCTGTATTTCCAAAATACATTGCATAGTTCGGTAAGAATTGTTGTAATGTTAAATAAATGATACAAATTAAAATGGTAATAAGCTGATTGATGAATAAAATTTTTGACATGTAAATAAATAATGCTCTAATAAATGGCGATATGGGCAATTTAGCAAATATTTTAACCTCATCATACAAACTGGTTTTTTCATCTAAAAATAAAAACACTTTTTCTACGGATTGGTTTTTAAATAAAGACTGGAAAATAGGTTTGCCCCAATGCGGCCATTTTAATAATATAATTAATAGTAAATGATCATATAATTTAAATCTAAATTTTCTTTTTAAATCAACCAGATGGAGCTTATCGGTTAAATTTTTTTGCAAAAAAAGAGTAATAAGTTGCGCAAAAAAGTACATGTTTTTAAACCCATAACCAGTACTGGGTTTAATTAGATTTGCTCTTGCGCCGGTATGTATAACCTTTTTATTTGCCGACTTCTCCATTAGTAAAGTTGTCATGGGTATGGCCCCGGTTTCTTCTGCAATTACTGTGTAATTGCCATAATTTTTTTGAATGTATTGATCTAATATTTTTTTTCCGTATGCTATTTCCATTTTATCTACACCAAATCGGGTAAACTCAACCAGAGCCTCATTATCAGCATAAGGTAATGTATACATAAATTGAGTATACTCATGTTGTTCTACCTCAAAATTCATCATATTAAAAGTGTCGACAGGTATGGTTGTTTCTGTGAATTTAATATGGAGGCCATAAAATGATTGAAGCAAAAATATATCGCCCTCTTTTTTAAGATTTAATATGGGTGGGCGACTATCAAAAATTTGATTCCCCGTAAAAATACCGTTATTGGTAATTAGTTTGCCATATGATTCACCCTCTTCAATTTGAGTAACGGCAGCCAGAATAAATGGAATATTAAATTGCTTTACAATTTGTAAGGTTTCATTGTATAGGTCAATGCTTTTAATACAGCAATATGGTTGTGATGATATGTTCTGTTCTATATTATTATCAATTTTTGCCTGTTGGTATTGGAAACTAATCATGTGGTTCAAATCTTCCTGCATTGCAGAACCCTTATTCGTCCAAAAGCAAAATGTTTTATCATTACACGATTTGTCATTTACGTCTATGATGGCCACTTTTTTGTTGGTGAATAAATGGTTGTTCACCATTGATAAAATGATTAAACAATTACTGGCGCCTAAACCAATAAAAATATAATCAAAATGACTGGGGCTATCATGCTGGTTTTGATTGATGGTATTTATTTCATCATTTGACAAACCAGATGTTAATTGAATATTCATAGATAAAAGAATGACAGGCTTGTAAATAAGAAGGCGAGATTTTATTAAAATCTCGCCTTCATTTCAATTAAGTCAAACAAAAATTAATAATTAATCTTCGCTTCTGCTTAACGCGTATATCACTAAACCAAATCCAATTTTGTTAATTGCATCGGCAATGTTGTAAACAATATCCATAGCATGTGTAGCAGCTGCAGGATCGCTTACTAATTGAATACCGAATAAGCCACCTGGCGTGCCAAGAATGTAGCCTAATGGGTAAATAGCCCAACCTACTAATACGAACCAAGCTAACACTTTTGTTGCTTTTGCAACTTGAGCACCAGCGGTTTGTGCAAGTTTTGCAACTTCTCCAAACCATACAAGATAAACGATGTAGAAATAAGCAGCACCAGAAATAACACCCCATAAAACGCTGTTACCGCGATCAATGGTTTCTCCAAAGTAACCTGTAACAAGCATTACCAATGAAGCAAAAATTAATTTCCAAAGTAAACCTTGTTTGCTACCAGCTTTCTTGGTAATCAAATAGAATTCAACACACATCAAAGGAACAGTTAAGATCCAATCAACATATCTGAAAAATGTTGGAGAATCTCCTGTTTCTAAATTATACCCTCTCATGTAGTAGTAGTGTACTGCTGCAATAAAGGTAATTAATCCTGAAACTAACAGTGAAGTACGCCATTTAGCGGATGTGTTCCCTAATTCAAAGAAAAAGAAAACGGAGGCGGCCATCATTGCCATTGTACCGATGAAAAACGTAAAAGCTACGTAGTTGTCGGCTGCGATTTTTAAATGTTCCATAATTTTTGGTTTTTTATAATTTAATTTAACACTATTTTTTAACTATTGTTTGTTTTTTTTGAAATTTTGTTTTACTATCCGATCATGTTTTTAATATATTTTTATATTATATTTATATTATATTGATAATCAATAGTTTATTAAAATTTTTATTTTCATATATTTAAAAAGAATTTATGAAAAAAATCAGATTTTTATGCCGTATTTATATGTAATACGTATAATGTGCAATGCTTTTTTAAAAGCATTTATTCTTTTGAGATAGAAGATTGACATTGAAATGATGCAAAATGCAATGACCATTGATAAAAAAACTGTTTGTTTTGCTTAGTTACTTTCCTATACAAAACTTACTAAATATAAAATCTAACTGGTCTTCGTTGGTTATTTGCCCGGTTATAGCACCTAAGTAATGCAGGCATTCCCTGATATCTAATGCCAATAAATCGCCTGGGATATTGTTATTAAGTCCAGTTTCGACCTCCTCTAAGGAAGCGGCCAATTGAAGCAAGGCCTGGTGATGGCGGGCATTGGTTACTATAGTAGATTCGGAGTGAATATTGCCGTATATCGTTTTTTTAATCAGTTGCTCTTTTAACAGATCAATATTTTGGTGGCTCTTTGCAGCAATAAAAATGCATTCAGGAAAGGCTGCAAATTTTTCGGCGGCTGCTGAATAGTTTTCATCGGCTTTATTGCCAATCAGCAAGTATTGAATGCCTTCCTTTTCAAATTCTGCTACCACTTGCTGTAATTCGTCAACCTGCATTTCTTGCACATCAAACAAATACAATACCACTTGCGCCGACCGCATTTTTTCTTTACTCTTGCTTACCCCTATTTCTTCAATACTGTCTTGTGTATGTTCTCTAATTCCAGCAGTATCAATCAATCTGAACAATACGCCTTCTATATTGAGTACTTCTTCAATAGTATCGCGAGTAGTGCCGGCAATATCGCTTACAATAGCCCTGTTTTCGTTTAATAAGGTATTTAATAAGGTTGATTTGCCCGCATTGGGCTTGCCAATGATTGCTACTTGAACGCCATTTTTAATAACATTCCCCAATTTAAAGGAGTGGATTAATTGCTGAGTGGTGTCTTTCAAGGACGCAATTAATGCTTTAAACTTTGTGCGATCGGCAAATTCTACATCTTCTTGCGAGAAATCTAGCTCCAGCTCTATCAATGCAGAAAAACTGATTAATGCTTCCCGCAATTGTTTAAGATCGTTAGAAAAGCCCCCACGCATGGTATGTAAAGCTGCTTTTCTACTGGCTTCGGAATTACTTGCAATCAAATCTGCTACAGCTTCGGCCTGAGCAAGATCTAATTTACCTTTTAAAAAGGCTCTTTGGGTAAACTCACCCGGTTTGGCCATTCTAACACCTCTTTCAGCAATTGCCTGTATGATTTTTTCTTGAATAAAGGGAGAACCATGACAGCTGATTTCAATTACATCTTCACCGGTATAGGACTTTGGTGATTTGTACAATGAAACCACTACTTCATCTAATACTTCATGTTTACTTTTAAGTAGCCCAACATGCATGGTATGTGATGGTTGTGCTTTTAAATCTTTTGATGGAAATAATTCATTGATTACATCAAAGCTTTTGTTGCCACTCAACCGTATCACTCCAATAGCACCTATTCCGGGTGCAGTAGCTAATGCTACAATGGTGTCTTCCCAGCCTTGTAAAGAAGTATTAAACATATGGTAAAGGTAACTTCTTTACAGAAAAGATGATAACAAAAAAGGCTGTCGAAAATTCGACAGCCTTTTTTAAGACTATTCAGTTTGATGAATTATTCTTCAGATACCATAAATGTAATGCTTTGCTTGTGGCGATAGATTACATTTCTACCGTTTTGAACGGCAGGCTTCCAGCTTGGTCCTTTTTTAATTACACGTACTGCTTCTGCTTTAGTGCCATAGCCCGGATCATTTTCCGCAACTACATCACTTATGCCACCGTTTTTGTCAACGATAAAAGAAACAACAACGGTGTATTTTCCTGGAGGGGCACCATTATCTACAGGTAAATCTCTGTTAAGATTGCGCTCTAAGTACTTAGACCATGCAGTAATTCCACCGGGGAATTCAGCAGGTATTTGTACAACAGTAAATACCCTGTCGTAGTCTTCTTCCTTAGGAGGTTCGGCTACACCGGTACCACTTTCTACAGGAGGAGCTACAATACCTTCATCTTTTGCACCTTCTTGATTGATGGTACCGATTTTGGTATCTTCTAATTTTTCAACTTCTTTTATTTCATCTTTTTCTTTCACTTCTTCATCCTTCACAATTTTAGGAGGGGTGAATTTAGTGATTTCCACTTTAGGTGGCTCTTGCTTGGGTGGTGGCGGTGGTGGCGGTGGTTCAGGCTTTTTCTCTTCCTGTTGCACGTTTTCCAACGATACGTCTTGCACAATTATTTCGGCTTTACCTTTATTGACATTGTTGGCAAAAATGTAACCAACTAGTAGTAAAGCACAAACGATTAGTGTACCTAAGATCGCGTAAGTAATACGCTTATTATAGGTTTTACGTAAATCATAAGCACCATACTCCTTGTTTCTGCCTTCAAAGATGAGGTCGAGAATATCGGCTGATAATATTTTATTTACGTCCATTGTAAAAATTGTTAATGATTAGTTCCTATAATGATACTTAATTTGATGCTGTTGCGCCAGCCATTTGCTCTGATTTTTTCACCAGCTCTTCTTCAATTGCGCTGATGTCAACCAATGCATAACGCTTTAAAACGTTAATGGCCATTTCATCTAAAATATCAATAACATTTCTATAAGTACATTCAGAACTTGGTTTAAGTACCACCACTAAATCTTTTTCAGGAGTACGTTGCTTTTTATCTATAAGCACCGCTCTGATATCTTTAAAGTTGGATGACTTAAAATTAGAAGCTGAGTTATCTAATTGACCTTCGTAGTAAAAGACATTGTTGTCTTTTCCTAAAAGGATGGTGATAACACCAGATTCTTTTGCCTTATTCTGTTCCTCCGGTTTATCAGCATCTTTTGGTAAAAAGAGCTTCATAGCCGTAGGTTGACTCATGGTTGTTGTAAAGATGAAAAATGTGATCAACAAGAAACCTAAGTCCACCATAGGAGTTAAGTCAACCCTAGTTGATAATTTTTTCCCTTTTTTGACGCCGGGGCCTTTCTTATGTCCGCCACCCGACGAGGTGTCCATTTCTGCCATGTCGGTAGAATTTAGTTTTCGTTAATAATGTTAGTCTTCTTTCTCTTCACCGGTTTGATTGATTTTCCACAAGTCAGTACCCGTAGGTGCTGCTTCAGGATTGGTAATCATCTGGAATTTAAGAAAATCATTTTTCTTAAATGCATCTACTGCTGCTTTAAAAGATGGATACTTAGCCATATTGTCTCCTTTCATCAGGAGATTTGGTGCTTTTGTACCTAAATAAGCTTCATTTATCAGACGCATCCAAGTTACCAATTCATTATTAGCAGTATCTGTTACCGGAATACCAGGAAGATTACCTCCCTTACGTTGGTCTTCAGGTAATGCAATAAATGACGCTAAACTAGAAAACGGAGTACCAAAGTATTGAGCTTTTTTAAAGGCTTTTACATCGATGTTTAAGCCTTTGGTATTATTCAAGGTGTTAGCGATGTATTCTTTTTTGGCTTCATCATCCATTGAAAGATATACCTTGCCATCCTTGTCGATAATTACCATTACAAAATCTTTATCCGGTGCTACTTTAGCGGCAACTGAATTGGGCGTAGTTACAGCAATTGCTTCGGAGGGTTTAAACTTGGTCGTTAAAATGAAGAACGACAACAAGAGAAACGCCACGTCGCACATCGCCGTCATGTCTATACTCGTACTCTTACGAGGTAATTTGGCTCTACCCATTGTTTATTATTTATACTGTTTCACTAATTAGATTCAAACGATTGCCTATTTCCACAAATAATGGTAAATTATTTATAGTTAGCAGCAAAACTTTGTGTTAAAGTGAAACCAGATTCGTCAATACCATAAGTAATACCATCAATACGTGTTGTAAAGATGTTGTACATGATGATCGCGATTGCAGAAGTACCGATACCTAAAGCTGTATTAAACAAGGCTTCAGAGATACCTTTTGATAATTCACGAGCAGCATCACCACCACCTTCATCACCTAAAGCTGAGAATGACTTAATCATACCTAATACAGTACCCAATAGACCTAATAAGGTTGCTACTGAAGCGATAGTTGATAAGAATACTAAGTTTTTCTCTAACATAGGAAGTTCTAAAGCAGTTGCTTCTTCTACTTCTTTTTGAATGTTCATTACTTTTTGCTCAGTATCTAATTCAGTATTAGTGATCATTTCCTTATACTTCTTTAAACCTGCTTTCATTACATTACCTACAGATCCCTTTTGCTTATCGCAAGCTGCTAAAGCCTTATCTACATCTTTATTAGCTAAGTGAAATTGTACAGTACGTACAAATTCAGCAATGCTACCTGTTCCTGCTGCTTTCGCTACAGTTAAAAATCTTTCAATACAAAAAGTAAGTACAGTTAAGAATGAACCAATCAAAACTGGAACGATGATTCCACCTTCATACATTTTGCTCAAACCGGTTTTAGGTCCTTTGTGGTTAGGCCAGAAACCACCAGTGGTATCAGGCACAGTAAAATTGCTTGATGCGCCCAAGACAAAACGCCAAATTACATAACCTAAAATAATACAAGTTAATGGAGCAATCCATGAAATAGAATTACCACTCTTCTTTGGTTGACCTGAAGAAGCACTTTTTGTCGCTGCGGTTGGTTTAGTTTCAGCCATGACTCAATTGTTTTTTGTTTTTAAAAATTACAGTTGTTTTTAATTTTAATTCACAATGCTAATGAAAATATTTTTTTATTACTCAAAAGATTTTCTCAGCTCATAAACGGGGTACAAATTAGTTAATTTATTGAATGCAACAAATTTGTGGATGATAATATTTTATTATTATGACCGATTTATATTAAAATTTAATCACTTATAAGCATATCTGGCTGTATTTGCCAATAATAATAGGAAGAAATACCACTCATCCAACTTTTTAGCTAAATGATTGTATGATTGGTTCTCGAAGTTATCTTTACTCAACAAAAAACTATTTGAAAAGCAATGAAAAAAATTTTATTACCCTCCATTGCATTGCTAATAGCTGCTAATATGCTAGCTCAGCAACGCCCCTCCAGCCCTCCACAGGGTTCAATACCGGCTAACGGAACTTCACCTGCTGCAACTGGTGCACAACCGGCAGCTAAAACAGGACCCAAGCCTTATAAAGATGTAATCACCGATAAAGCAGTTACTAAAAAAGGACTGCTTACCGTTCACAAGGTTGAAGAGAAGTACTATTTTGACATTGCGGACTCCATATTTGGGAGGGAAATTTTAGCGGTTTCCCGTTTCGCAAAAGTACCTGCAGGTGCAGGTTATGGTGGTGAAATTGCCAATCAACAAACCATCAGCTTTGAAAAAGGCCCTAATAACACCATTTTTTTAAGAACCATTACTTTAGTTAATACTGCTGATGCGGATCAGGTTATTTATAAAGCGGTAACCAACTCAAATGTAAATGCTATTGCAGCTGCATTTCCTATTGCGGCATTTGGTAAAGACTCCAATAGTGTTGTTATTGATGTTACCGATTTCTTTAAAGGAGATAATCAGGTAGTTAGTATGAGTCCTTCCATCAAACGCAGATATAATTTATCTGCAATTGCATCAGATCGATCATACATTGCTAAAATATCTACCTTCCCTATTAATACTGAAATTAGAACAGTAAAAACTTTTTCTGCTACTCCTCCTTTGGGTGGAATGGGCATGAGTCCTTCACCAGGCATGCCTACTGCTAATTTACCGGCTGCAAGTGATGCAGGTGCCATTACCTTAGAAATGAATACTTCCCTTTTATTGTTGCCAAAAACGCCTATGCAACGTAGAATTTGGGATAAGCGGGTTGGATTTTTCCCAGATGATTTTGTTAAATACAGTGATGGTCAACAAAAAGTAGAAAATATTCGTTTTGCCGTTCGCTGGCGCCTTGAGCCAAAAGATGGCGAATGGGAAAAATGGAGAAATGGTGAATTGGTTGAACCTAAAAAGCCAATCATCTATTATATAGACCCGGCAACGCCTAAACAATGGCGCAAACACTTAATTGCAGGTATTAATGACTGGCAAGCTGCATTTGAAAAAGCAGGCTTTAAAAACGCTATAATGGGCAAAGAATGGCCTGAAGACGATACTACCATGAGCACAGAAGATGCCCGCTATTCTGTAGTTCGTTATTTTGCGTCTGACATTGAAAATGCTTATGGCCCTAACGTACACGATCCTAGAAGCGGAGAAATTTTAGAAAGCCATATTGGCTGGTATCATAATGTAATGAAACTGGTTCACGACTGGTATATGGTTCAAACTGCAGCGGTTGATCCAGGTTCTAGAAAAATGAAGTATGATGATGAATTAATGGGCGATTTAATTCGCTTCGTTTCTTCGCATGAAGTTGGCCATACTATTGGACTTTTACATAATATGGGTAGCAGCAGCAAAACTCCTATTGAAAAATTAAGAGATAAAACTTGGGTAGAGGCCAATGGTCACACTGCCTCTATTATGGACTACGCTCGTTTTAACTATGTTGCTCAGCCGGAAGATAAAATTGAACGCAAAGGTTTATACCCACGTATCGGAGATTACGACAAATGGGCTATTCAATGGGGCTATGGTCATATTGCCGGAAACAATGAAGATGAAATAAAAATTAACAGCAGCAAGCTCATTACTGCAAGCATACAA
>CANHJH010000101.1 GCA_947460365.1 Sphingobacteriia bacterium
AAATAAATATGGAGTTAGCTGATGCTTAAAGTTCTTAGTGCTTAAGAAATCATATTGACCAGAAATAGATAATTCATATACATTCGAATTAAAACTTAAATTTCGTCTCATTAAATCTGGCCTGGAACTATTTTTATCTGAACCTTGTAACTTTAAAAATGACAAATCCAATCTCAATAAAAACTTTTCAGAAATATCATAAGTCATCCCTGCATTTATTTCCCAAAGCGCAGTTTTAGCATTAATAATTCTTGCATTTTCTTGTAAATCACCATAATAGGTGGTAATACCGGAACCAAACTTGATATTATAACGACTGAGATCATCATATACACCAAATTGAGCATTTACCGATATACAATTCAGTAAACTAAAAAAGAATATTCCGGATTTTAATGACCTCATATGAATAAGAAATGCAAATATATATGTATATTTTTATTTTAATAGTATAAGCTATATTTAGAGAATATTTATACAGTATGAAGAAAAGACATCAAGTATTGCTTGTTTTATCCATCTTGTCGATGATTACCTTTTTAGACAGAATCGCGCTTTCATCGGCTAGTGAGTCGGTTATGAGTGATTTACATCTTAGTACCATTCAGTGGGGATGGATTTTAGGGATGTTCACCATTGCCTATGGACTATTTGAAGTGCCTACCGGTTGGTTAGGCGATAAGTTAGGTGGAAAGAAAATACTAATACGGGTTGTACTTTGGTGGTCATTTTTTACCATTTTAACCGGTTTTTCTACCGGTTTTGTCATGCTCTTAGTTATCAGATTTCTATTTGGTATTGGTGAAGCAGGTGCTTACCCCAACACTTCCATTATACTGAGTAAATGGTTCCCTGTAATTGAAAGAGGAAGAGCACAAGCTATTATTTGGGGCGCATCCCGAATTGGAGCTGCATTAACCCCATTTGTTGTTTTACCATTACAACAATTATATAACTGGAGAATGCCTTTCTATGTTTTAGGCACAGTAGGTATTATTTGGGTGATCTTTTGGATATATTGGCATAAAGAAGAACCATCAGACGCAACCAATATTAACCAGGAAGAACTTGATTATATCTTAAAAAACAGGGACAACCAATCAGCACACTCCGGATTAAAGGATTCATTCTGGTCTATTTTCAAGTCTGTAAATTTATGGTATTTAATGGCCATGTATTTTTGCTATGCAATTGGCACTTATTTCTTTCAAAGCTGGTTTCATACTTATTTACAGAAAGGCAGACAAATTCCTAAAGAACAATTAATTTGGGCTTCTTCCCTACCCTATATATTAGCTGCATTAGGATGTTTATTTGGAGGGTGGCTAAGTGATAAAGCTTGTTTGAAATACGGTAAAAAATGGGGTCGTCGAATTGTTCCTTTAATAGGACTATTCATTGCAGGCTTCTGTTTAATTGGTGCAGCATCAGTGCATAATAATTTGATTGCCATTGTTGCTCTAGCAATTGGGATGTTTTGTATGGATGTAACGGCACCAGTTGCCTGGGCAGTGTCTATGGACTTAAACAGACACAAAAGTGGAGTCATTTCAGGCTCTATGAATACAGCAGGGTTAACTGGAGCATATTTAAGTACGGTTTTGTTCGGCTATTTGGCCAATTCATACGGATATGCGCTTCCTTTAATATTAATAGGCATAATAGTAATTGGTGGCGCCTTTTTATGGTTAAAGATAGATGCTACAGAAGCTGTTTAATGGTAAATTGTTTTAAAGAAAGGTTTTATTTAATTTTGTTGCTTTAATTAATCATCCTACAAAAAAAATAATTTGAAAATCATTAAAAAATTACTTTATCAATTACTTGGTCAAGACAAATATCTACAGCTATTATCTTTCCTTTTCCCTTATATATTTAATAATGGATTGTTAAAAAATAATCAAGAGTATGCCTTTCATTATTTTGTAAAAAACTTGATTAAACCTACTGACACTGTAATTGATATTGGTGCTAACTTGGGCTATTATTCCGGAATTTTTGCAAAACTTACTGCCAATGGCGGAAAACTAATTTCAATTGAACCGGTATTGCCTTTTTATTCAATTCTTCAAACTACAATCAAAAAATATACGCATTGCAAAGCATATAATTTTGCATTAGGAAAAGAAGATAAACAGGTTGTACTGACTATTCCTGGAAACTATGGTTATATAAGAACAGGTTTAGCAAGCGTTTCAGATAATCAGGGAGATAACAGCGCCGATTTTAAATTTCCGGCAGCAATGAAAAATGCATTTCCATTTATCAATCAGTTTTCACCCATTAATTATATCAAGTGCGACATTGAAGGATATGAATCCGTTGTTATTCCGGAACTCAGCGCAATTTTTGAAACACAAAAACCATTATTACAAATTGAAACTAGTGGCGATAATAAAATAATGATTCAAAAAATGATGGAAGAAATTGGCTATGAATGTTATTCTTTATATCAAGGTAAGCTGGTTAAAAACCTGTCTGATGAACTTCATTATGGTGATTATTTATTTGCACCTATCAATTCAGACATAATTAAATAAGTTAAAACACAACTAAAATTATTGTTAATGGAAGAACGCTATTTGGGTTCTTCCATTTTTTGTACAGGAATTAAATCTACCAAATCAACATTCATCGGAATTAACCCAATTTGCACGATAGCACGTTTGCCTCGAATTTCTTTAACTTCCCCTACCTGATAATTTTTCTTAAGCTTAACTAAGGAACCTACAATTATTTGATCATTCAGTTCCTTGTATTTTAAGTCTACTTTTTTAGCCAACTTATTTACCACTATGGTTTCCTTTTGTTTAAATAAAAGGTTTTGTAAATTTTTAACTACTTCATTTTTGTTATCCGACTTTTTCCAATCCAGTACAACCTGTTTTAATTTTCGCTCCATATCCTTAAGATATACCAACCTGTCTTCGGTAATTTTGTTTTGATTTTTTAGTATCTCCACTTGCTGTCTATGGCGTTCTTTGTCTAAAACAATTTCCATTTCTTTTTTCAACCGCTCATTTTCCTTCATCAACCTGTTTAATTCTTTTTTTTCTTTTTCAAGCAATTGTAAATCTTGTTCGGTTCTGTTAAGTAAACGATCTAGTTTAAAATGATCTTCTTCTACCAGCTTTCTAGCTCGGTTAATTAAATGATTGGGTAATCCAATTCTTTCAGCAATAGCAAATGTATAAGAGCTTCCGGGCTTTCCGGTAATCAGTTTATACATAGGTAATAAATTCACCTCATCAAATTGCATAGCAGCATTTAAAATGCCTTGCGTATGATTAGCCATAACTTTTAAATTAAGGTAGTGCGTTGTAACTACCCCAAAAGAATGACGGCGAGAAAGTTCTTCCATAATAACTTCGGCAAATGCACCCCCTAAATTTGGATCAGAACCACTTCCTAATTCATCTATAAAAAACATGGTTTTACCATTAGCATTCTCCATGAAATGTTTCATGTGTAGTAAGTGACTGGAATAGGTACTTAATTCAAATTGCAAATTTTGAGTATCACCAATATGTATGAATAATTGTTTAAAAATTCCCATTTGGGAAGTAGCGCTTACCGGAACCAATAACCCACTTTGCAACATTAATTGATTCAGTCCTATTGTTTTCATTGTTACGGTTTTACCACCCGCATTAGGACCACTGATCACTAAAATTCTATTTTGTTCGTCTAAATTTAAAGAAACCGGTATTGTTTTTTTGCCTGAAACTTTGTTGTATAACAGTAATAAAGGATGATAAGCTTCTACTAACTTGATTTGAGCTTTATCGGCTATATCGGGCAAATTGGCATTCATTTTTACAGCTAAGCCAGCTTTAGCCTTGATAAAATCGAATTCACCAATAATTTGAATGTATTGATTTAATAAGGGTGCATAAACAGAAAGCTTTGCGGTTAATGCTCTTAATATTTTTTGAACTTCTTTTACTTCTTCATTTTCAAGTGAAAAGACTTCATTATTTAATTCAATGGTTTCTTCAGGTTCAATAAACGCAGTTTTACGACTATCACTTTCTCCGTGCAAAATACCTTTAACCTGTCTTTTGTGTTCCGAAAAAACAGCAATCACTCTCCTGCCATTGCTAAAACTTTCATCGATATCTGCTGTAAAACCAGCTTTAGCCATTTTTTGAACTACTTTTTCAAACATGCGCCTAAGTTCATTCCTCCGTTTGAATAAGTTTAACCTGATTTTTTGTAAATCATCAGATGCATTGTCTTTAACAACACCGGAATCATCCATTACCTCATTGATCAATTCAACTATAATCTTTTCATAATAGCTGTCTTTAATCACCTCACTCATTGCAGGAAATGCAATTCTTCTTTCATTATCAAACCACCTAAAAATACTACCGATACACTCTGTAAGTTTTTTAATCAGCATCCATTGTTCCCCTACAATTAGCGCACCGGGAATGGATAGTAATTTAATGTCTTTGCTGATATTGATGGTAAAATCAATAGGGAAATATTGTTGTTGCAACAGAATCATTTTAAACTCATGACTCTGTTTTAAATCTCTGTCAATAAATTCTTTTCTGGTATGAATACGTAAATTATCTGCTTTTTGTCTTGAATAATCTGTATTACATAGTTCATTCAATAAAGTACGAACTTTATCAAATTCAAGTTGACTCAAGGCTGATTCAGGATATAAACGCATTAATCTAAAAAATTAAAGCTGCAAAGGTACACCCTTACCAGTATAACAAAGACTTCTCAATGCTTTTAATGTGACAATGAATTTTATATATTTAAAGTGCAACAATTTTAATTTAAAGTTGTTTAAACTGTATATAAATGTATAATATGAGAAATTTAGGCTTATTACTTACCACTATTTTGCTTCAATATTCTTGTTCAGCTAATAATTCTAAAAATATAAATAATAATCAATATATGACTAGCTCAACCATCATTGAAAATACTAAAACAGACACTGCAACATTTGGTGAAGGATGTTTTTGGTGTACAGAGGCCTTTTTTCAGCAATTAAATGGGGTATTAAAAGTGGTCAGTGGCTATGGTGGAGGTTTTGTAGAAAATCCTACATATGAACAAGTATGCGATAAAAATACCGGACATATTGAATTATGCAGGATCGTATTTGATCCAACCATCATTTCCTATGATGAGTTGTTAGAAGTATTTTGGAAAACCCATGACCCCACTACATTAGATCAACAGGGTAATGATATTGGCCCACAATATAAAAGTGCCATATTTTATCATAATCCTGAGCAAAAAGCAACAGCAGAAAAGTATAAAAACGAATTAGACAAAAGTGGAGCTTGGTCTCAACCAATAGTAACCATCATCGAACCAATTAAAAACTTCTACCCAGCCGAAAGTTACCACCAAAACTACTATAACGAGAACCAAACGCAGGGTTACTGCAGATTTGTAATTCAACCTAAATTAGAAAAATTTAAAAAAGTTTTTAAAGACAAAATCAAACACTAATTAGTTGATTTTAC
Source organism: Sphingobacteriia bacterium (assembly GCA_947460365.1). Taxonomy (GTDB): domain Bacteria; phylum Bacteroidota; class Bacteroidia; order Chitinophagales; family Chitinophagaceae; genus Sediminibacterium. The sequence goes on from CANHJH010000101.1 coordinate 5,499, forward strand.
ATTTCCTAAGTTCTAACAAATTCAATGCATTGGGTGAAAAACCGCTGATATTGTTTTGAACAAGATGTATAGCCATATCATACCACAAAGGTAAAATTGGCGCATCATCAATTACTATTTGATCCATTTTCCGGTACAAATCATACCGGATAGAATCATTGGTTTCTTGCAAAGCTTTTTCATAAAGTATATCAAAATCCGGATTTTTATACCTGGTATAATTGGGAGGAGCCGGATTTTTACTGTAAAACATGGTCATATAATTTTCAGCATCCGGATAATCGGCAATCCAGCTGGCTCTAAAAAACAAAGCCTGTGACTTAGCAGTTTGTTCCAATAACAGACTTTTTTGAACCACTTCCACTTGTACATTAATTCCCACTTCTTCTAATTGTCGGGCGATGAAACTGGCTATATCTGCATAAATAGCAACGGTTAGTAATTTCACAGGTTGTTTCGAGGGTATATAACCTGATTCTTTTAACAATAATCGAGACTTGTCAGGATCATAATGATACCCTTTAACTAATTCTGTATTGCGCGAAGGAAGTCCACCGGGTACAAAACCGGCTTCAGCCGGTATACCTATAGAATTTCGCATGTACATCATTAATTGGGGGCGATTAATTGCATAGTTCATCGCCTGCCGAAGAGCTTTAGATTTAGTAGGCGATGCTTGTACAAGAGGATTGGATTCATCTACTAAAATCCCCATATATTCCGTATTTAAATAGGGATGTTTTTTTAGTTGGAGTTTATTGGCCCACTCCTTTCTAAGTGTACCATTTTTTGCAAGAATTTCATCTTTAAATGAAGGATCTATATCATTGATGAAACTAAGTTTATTTTGTCTGAATTGTAGAAATTCGGTTGCTTTATTATCAAAGAAGCTCACCTTAATGGCATCTATATAGGGAAGTTTTGTTTGATGGGCATCTTGTTCCCAATAATGCTCATTTTTATGTAAAATCATTGCTTCGCCTTCATCCCAGGAAATAAACTTAAAAGGTCCGGTACCACAAGGGTTATTTCTGAAATCCTTTCCATAATGATTTACTATTTCTCTGGGTACAATACTGCAATATTGCATACTAAGAATACCTAATATTGGCTGAAATGGACGAATTAATTTTAATTCTAAAGTACTGTCATTCAATGCTTTAAAACCATTTACTTCCATTCTATTATTAAATATCCAAGCTCCACTGCTTGCAACTTGTTTATCCTGAATTCTGTTTAAGCTAAAAACAACATCATCGGCCACTAATTTACGACCCTTGCCATTTTTGAATAATGGATGATCATGAAAAAAGATGGAGTCTCTTAAATGGAAAATGTACACTTTTCTATCTTCACTTATTTCCCAGCTTTTTGCGATAGAAGGTACGATGTTCAGATTACTGTCAATTTCAACCAGCGTATTATATAATTGATGAACCGCCCACATTATTGATTGATTTTTAGCGAAGGCGGGATCAAGTGTTGCAATACCGGTAGACTCGTTATAGGTGAATACCTTTTTTTTATTTTTGATAGGGTCTTTACAAGAAAAACAGCATAAAATAACCGCTATCCATATAATTTTATTCAAAAAAACAAACTCTTTTCTCATAACTATTACAAACATGGTACTGAATATCCTACTTTTAAGTTATGAATATAAGAAGAGTTACATTGATAGGCATATTTTTTATATTTTCTAGTTATGCTATAGCCCAACATCAGCCAGTAAAAGCTTTTACCAAAGCCGATACATTAAGGGGAAGTATAACATCGGAGCGGTCTTGGTGGGATTTGTTACATTATACAATAAATATTCAACCGAATATTACCAATAAAACAATTGAAGGTAACGTGGCTGTAAAATTCCGTGCAATAAAAGACGGGAAACGCTTGCAAATTGATTTACAGCAACCCTTAATAATAGACAGTGTTACTCAACTTGATCCTTCATTAAAAACCAAGCAATTATCATTTAAAAGAGAAGGCGATGTAGCATATATACAATTCCCAAAATCCATTAATAAAGGAACCATTAGCATGATCAAGATTTTTTATCATGGTAAGCCCAGAGAAGCAGTAAGGCCTCCTTGGGATGGTGGAATAAGTTGGAAGAAAGACATAAACGGTGCTCCATTTGTATCAACCTCTTGTCAGGGTTTAGGTGCAAGTGTATGGTGGCCATGTAAAGATCATCAGGCCGATGAACCCGATTCAGGTATGATCATTTCAGTTAAAGTGCCGGATACATTAGTGGAAGTGTCTAACGGAAGGTTAATCAAAATTATTCAACACAATGATCATACTAAAACCTTTGTTTGGGAAGTTAAAAACCCGATTAATAATTATGGGGTAAGTCTAAATATAGGCAACTATGAGTTAACCAAAGACACTTTCAACGGAGAAGGTGGTACATTAGATTTATACTACTACATCCTTAAAGCTCACCAAGACAGCGCAATTCAACAACTCAAACAAGTTAAAGAAATGTTGAAATGTTTTGAATATTGGATGGGAAAATACCCGTTTTATGAGGATGGCTATAAATTGGTAGAAGTCCCTTATTTAGGCATGGAGCATCAAAGCAATGTGGCTTATGGAAATAAATTTAAAAATGGGTATTTGGGTAGAGATTTATCTGGAACTGGATGGGGATTAAACTGGGATTTTATTATCATTCATGAAAGTGGGCATGAATGGTTTGGTAATAATATAACATCAAAAGATATTGCTGACATGTGGATTCATGAAGGGTTTACCAATTATACTGAAACGCTTTTTACGCAATGGTTAAACGGAAAGAAAGCTGCAAATGAATACAATTTTGGTAGTAGAAAAAATATTTTAAATGACATCCCAATAATTGGCCCTGAAGGAGTGAACAAATCAGGCAGTGGTGATATGTATAGCAAAGCAGGGGCAATGATACATAGTATTAGAAATGCTATGAATGATGATGAACAATTCAGAAGAATGCTTCGTGAATTAAATAAACAGTTTTATCATTCAACAATTACAACAAAAGACGTAGAAAAAGTAATCAATCAATTTACAGGGTTCTCTGTAGATAAGATTTTTAATCAATATCTTCGCGAAATTAAAATTCCAGTTTTTGAATATTATATATCGGCCGACAGCAGTAAAATGAATTACAGATATACTAATTCCGTTGATGGGTTTAATATGCCGCTAGTAATTCCAGTTGGAGATTCTACCATTAGAATATCGCCTAAAAACGAAACATGGCAATCACTTAATTTAGGCAATGAAATGGCAAACAAAATACAAATAAAAGAATTAGATAAATTCTTTTATCTAACAGTTTATGAGAAAAAAGAGATAGCAATAAAAGCCTTTTAAATTATCATGGGATCCATTAGAAAACAAACGATTATATCAAGTTTATTAGTTTATGTAGGCTTTTTTATTGGCGCAATTAACACGTATTTTTATACTAAAAATGGTTCTTTTACACCGGAGCAGTATGCGTTAACCAGAATATTTTTTGATTTTGCGCAAAACATGACGGCTTTTGGCGCATTAGGAATCATTCCTGTTATTTATAAATTTTATCCTTATTATAAAGATAATTTAGAAAAACATCGAATCGATTTAATGACCTGGGGAATGTTAGCTTCGCTGATTGGTTTTTCGTTAATGGTGATACTTGGGTGGTATTTCAGACCAGTATTTGTTCATCAATTTACAGAGAAATCTAAATTAATTGTTGATTACTATTATTGGATGTTTCCCTTTGCCATGGGGATGCTACTTTTTAGCACATTAGAAGGTTTTTCATGGGCATTGCAAAAATCAATTTTACCGAACTTTTTAAAAGAAACATTTTTCAGAATCATTACCAGCATCCTGATACTATTATTTTATTTTAAGATTATTACATTCGAGACATTCGTACATGTTTTTACCTTTTTCTATTTAATCTTATTTTTAACCCTTGCAGGTTATTTAATTAAATCAGGAGAGCTTCATTTCCCTTTAATCATAACTAGAGTTACAAAGAAGTTCTGG
>CANHJH010000102.1 GCA_947460365.1 Sphingobacteriia bacterium
AAGTGGTAATCAATCTACAGCTTTTGGTGATAGTACTGTTGCAAGTGGTACTGCTTCTTTAGCTACAGGTGTTAAAACAAAAGCAACAGGTTATCAAACAACTGCAATGGGATATCAGACGTTAGCCTCAGGATATGAAGCGGTAGCAATGGGTAACTCAGATTCTGCTACAGGCACACATTCCGTTGCAATGGGATATAAAACCAAAGCAAGTGGAGATCAAGCGCTGGCAATTGGTAATTTGTCAAAAGCAAGTGGTAATCATTCTGTTGCAATTGGTTATCAAAGTATCGCATCAAGTGATCAAACATTTGCAGCAGGAAATCAAGATACTGCCAGTGGTAGACAGTCAATTGCCATGGGTTTAAATAACAATGCAAGTGGTAATTCAACTGTAGCTTTAGGGTACAACTCAAAAGCTCCTTCATACGGTGAAACTGTAGTTGGTGTGTTCAACTCACTTTATACACCTATATCAACAAGTTTATTCGATTCAACCGATAGATTATTTGTTGTTGGAAATGGAGTAGATGAAGATCATAGGAATGATGCTGTGGTAGTATTAAAAAATGGTAACACAAAAGTTATGGGAACTATTACAGCAGGAGCCGTAACTTATCCAAATAAAGTTGGTTCAATAGGTGATGTACTTACTTTTAGTGGTGCTGGAAAAGCAAATTGGGTTGCCCCAAGCTTTGGCCCAACATCTGATGCTAGATTAAAACGAAATATTGTATCAATCGGAAGTAGTTTGTCAGATATCATGAAATTAGCGCCGGTAACTTATGAGAAAAAATTAAGTCTGGCTGCTACAGATTACCCTATTAAAGAAAATGGATTTATTGCACAAGATCTTCAGAAAGTGTTTCCATTAGTGGTTAAAGAAGGTACTGATCAAGACAAATTATTATCTGTAAATTATGTAGGGTTAATTCCGGTTCTTACAAAAGCAATTCAAGAACAGCAAGAACAAATCAATACGCAGCAAAAACAAATAGAAGAACTTAAAAAAATGGTGGAACAATTAATGAAGAAAAACTAATATTGTTCAATAATGTATTTTGAGAAAAAAGCAGACCTGAATGGTCTGTTTTTTTTTGAGTAAGTAACATAAATTCTATGATTTCAAATCCTCTCTGACTGCCGATATTCATTTAAATGAGCCAATCTACCCAATAGATTTATATAATTTAATGCAATACTTAGTTTTTCCTACATGAAATTGGAAAAAGCAAATGACTTTTTTCGATAACCTGATCAATTTCTATTATTTTAAATTAGATTTATCAAATATTAATTAAGCTAATAAAATATTGCTATCCAAAATTTGGAAGTTTAGATGCATATAATTAAAAAATATTTTGTCCCTTTTCCAATTATAAAGCAAATATTGCGATGGTTGATCCTATCTGCTCCAATAGCCATAACCATAGGCCTATTAGTTGCCTTGTTTTTATGGCTTTTAGATTGGGCAACTGCTACTCGTTGGACCAACCATTGGCTTATTTATTTAATGCCATTGGTTGGTATCTTAATAACCTTTTTGTATAAGTATTGGGGCAAGAAATCAGAAGGTGGCAATAACTTAATCATCCAAGAAATTCATGAACCGGGAGGGGGAGTACCTGCGCGAATGACGCCATTGATATTGACAACCACTGTTCTCACCCACTTAGTAGGCGGTTCTGCCGGAAGAGAAGGAACTGCTGTGCAAATGGGAGGAAGTATTGCAGCACTTTATTCAAAATGGTTTAAATTAAATCATGATCAAAAAAGAGTCCTACTTATGTGTGGCATTGCAGCCGGTTTTGGCGCTGTATTTGGTACACCTGTTGCAGGTGCTATTTTTGCATTAGAAGTATTAACCATTGGTAAAATAAAATACGATGCATTGTTGCCTTGTTTAATGGCCAGTGTAATTGCAGATTTTACCTGCACAGCTTGTGGAATACGTCATACTCCATTCCATATTGAATTAATTAATAAAAGGGTAGCCGGCAATTCATTTTTATCATTTGATGTGTTACTTCTTTTAAAGGTAATTTTAGCAGGAGTATTATTTGGACTAACAGCGAAATTATTCGTGTTAGTTTCCTCATTCTTAAAAAACAAATGCAACCAATATATTAAGCATACCTGGTTGGTGCCTGTTATTGGCGCTGTATTGATCATTTCCATAAGCTTTTTATTAGGCACAGAAGATTATTTAGGGCTGGGTGTAAATAGTCCACATTTAAATGGTGTAAGTATAGTGAATGCATTTTCAAATGGAACTACAGACTATTTCAGTTGGTTTTGGAAATTATTGCTCACAGCCATTACGTTAAATATGGGTTTTAAAGGTGGAGAAGTTACCCCATTATTTTTTATTGGAGCTACTTTGGGAAATACGATAGCGCAATTAACTGGCGCTCCGGTTGATTTATTAGCTGGTTTGGGTTTTATTGCTGTTTTTGCAGGAGCAACCAATACCCCATTGGCATGTACTTTAATGGGTATAGAATTATTCGGTTCCAATCATATACTTTATTACGCCTCAGCTTGTTTTTTTGCATATTATTTTAGTGGCAACACCAGTATTTATCACGCTCAAAAAAACGCAGTGCTAAAACACCATAACTGAAGTTGTTGTATCAAATGAATTAATTACAATGATGCCTTTATCAGTAAGAAAACTTTAGCGATAAATACTTGCTTTCCTATAATATTTCGTTGTTTCATTATAATTATTCAGTTAAAAAAATGATGTACGTCATCTTTTTAACTGAATTGAAACATATTTTAAAATGACATGCCTTTGGTATTATTATATGGGTTCAATTTAGCTTTGTGTTGTGAAAGTTATTAAGCCAATCATTCAATTTTAAATGAAAACCAATTTTATGAGATACAATCAGGCATCCTTTTTTCTAAAAACCATTTTAAGCTCAAGTGTATTATTTTTTGTAAGTGCTAATGCTCAAACCAATTATAGTGCAAAAAACAATATATCCTTAGTAATTAGTGGAACTTCTACCTTGCATGATTGGGATATGAAATCTACCAATGGGGATTTTAACGGGCATTTTACGCTCAATGCTGCTGGTGTAATTACTGCCATACCTTCAATAACTTTTTCAACCAATGTATTGGAATTAAAAAGTGGAAAAGGTGCTATGGATAAAAATGCTTATAAGACACTGAAAACAGAAAAAGCACCACTTGTAAATTTTCAATCAAACAGTAATACTGTTACAAATTTAAATGGCGGTAATTTCTTGGTGAAAGCAATCGGCAAATTAACGTTGGCAGGCACTACCCGCGATGCAGAAGTAGTGGCTACTTGTAAAGTGAATACCGATAATTCAATCGCAGTAACCGGTACTAAAAAAGTAAGTATGAAAGACTTTGCAATGGAACCCCCTTCATTCATGATGGGTACCATTAAAACCGGAAACGACGTTACACTTAAATTCGATTTTAAACTTACCAGCCATTAAGTAAGTCAAAAGTCCAAAGTCCAAATTCATCCATCAATACTGATCCATAGTGAATGATCAATGATCAATTCTCACTCAATTAATTCTAATAATAATTAAAATATAGTAGTATGAAAATTCAAGTAAATGGGCTAAAAAGAAACATGGTGTTACTCGCATTCGGCATATTGCCAATCACCCTTTTAGCTCAACAACCAAAAATTGCTAACTTCCGTGCTTATGACAAAACTGGCATCAATCAGTTCGAGACTGGTAAAGCGGATTCAGTATCATTTGATGGCTTAAAAGTAAGGTGGGGTGCAGGTTTTACTCAACAGTTCCAAAATTTAAAACATGAGAATAATGGTGCAGTTGGAAGTACCACAACTAATCGTTTATATCCTTTACAAAATGGATTTATGACCGCTCAGGCAAATTTATTCATGGATGTTCAATTAGCGGATGGTATTAAGTTAAATGTAACCAGTTATTTATCTGCTCGTCACCATAATGAAACTTGGGTGAAAGGTGGTTATATCCAATTCGATAAAGTTCCGTTTAAAGGGCAATTCTGGTCTGACTTAATGAAAATTGCAACCATTAAAATTGGTCACTTTGAAGTGAATTACGGTGATCAACACTTCCGCAGAACTGATGGCGGACAAGCTTTATATAATCCTTTTATGGATAACCATATTATGGATCAGTTTGCTACAGAAATTGGCGGGGAAGTGTATCTTCAAAAGAATGGATTATTTGGTATGATTGGATTAACAAATGGTATGATTAAAGGTCATATTGATTCTACTTATGTTACTGCTTCTGATGCTAATACTGCAAGAAACCCTTCTTTTTATTTTAAAGGTGGGATAGACAAGCAAATAAATAATGATGTACGTGTTCGTTTAACTGGTAGCTTATATACCAATAGCAGTCAGGCTGGTAGTGGTTTAACATTATATGGTGGCGATCGTACCGGTTCTAACTATCAAAACGTTATGGAAAAAGCACCCGTAGGTGCAGCACTGCCAGCTTATACTGCTGCCGCATTTTCTGGAAGATTTAATCCCGGATTCAGTAAAAAAGTTACCGCCTTTATGTTGAATGGTTTTGTGAAAGTAAAAGGGTTAGAATTTTTTGGAACTTTTGAATCAGCAAGTGGTAGAAATAAGAACGAAGCAGATAACAGAAAAGCAACTCAAACAGCAATTGAAGGGGTTTACCGATTTGGTAAAGACGAAAATATATTCGTTGGTGCTCGCTACAATGAAGTGAAAGCACGATTAACAGGATTTACAAATGATGTAAAAGTGAATAGAACTTCTTTAGCAGCTGGTTGGTTCTTAACTAAAAATGTGTTGCTAAAAGCAGAAATAGTTGATCAAAAATACCTTGATTTCCCAACTTCTGACTATCGCGCAACAGGTAAATTTAACGGATATGTTATTGAAGCCATTGTCGGATTCTAAAAAAATGTTTTAACAATAGTATAATAGCCGAATGAGTTAATTTCATTCGGTTATTTTAATAAGTAGCTCAACATGATATCTTTATGCTTAAGCCCATCTTACTAATTGCTTTATTAAACGTACTTTCCGGATTTAACTTAACGGATAATAGAGTTGCTTGGGTTGTTTTGCAAGGAAGTAGCTTAACTGTTAATGGTAGTACCAATATTAATACTTTTCAATGCGATATAGCTAATTATAATCGTTTAGACACCATTGTTTGTGTTAAAAGCAAAATAAAAGGATTGGCTGTTCCTATGACAGGATGCCTGAATTTAACTATTCAAGCATTTGATTGTCACAATAGATTAATGACGAGTGATTTAAGAAAAACATTGAAAAACAAAGATTACCCAATACTTACCATTAAGTTTGTTTCCATTAACAGTTTCCCTGATTTTAAGAACCCTATTAAAATTACAGGACTAGTTGATATTTGTCTTGCCGGTGTTAATAAACGGTTTGAGATTAATTATGTATTTACAACAGATGATCATGATCGGCTTTTTTTAAAGGGTGACCAATCTATTCATTTCTCGGATTTTAAATTAATTGCACCCAGTAAATTAGGTGGAGTAATTAAAGCAAAAGATGAATTACAAGTAGCATTTAAACTCAATTTAATGGCACTTGGTTAAATATTAAGGATTCATTTTCGCAAAAATAATCCCTGCAATACTAGATTGAAACACTCCAAATAATAACCACGACAATACCATAATTGCAGAAACATCAATCTGACTGTAGGTCATCCATAATATTGGCAATAAACCTGTTAATGAATATACCAATCCAAATTCAATACCTCTGATAATAAAATGGCCATGAAAAACAGCTTTAAATCTATCCCAAAAAAAAGATAATGCAAAGCTGATAATCATCGCATGTGAATAGAAAAATAAATCTCTCGATTGATCAGATACGAATACACCGCTTAAGTACTCAACAAAAAATGGAGTAAAGAATGGAATATTTACTGCTATAAATAATCCTCCATAAGAAATGATGGATAATGCAATACCAGCCACCAATCCGCTTTTCAGCATCAACTTTGCCCTTGTATCTTTCATGCGTATATTTTTATTGTTGAATTTTAATTGTCTTGATTAGTGTAAACAAATTTATTGTTTAAATCGTTCATACGAAGCTCGCTCTAAACTTTCTCTATGATTTGGATGCGCTATTTTAACCAATGCTTTTGCACGTTGATCCATATTCATTCCAAATAAATTAACTGCTCCATATTCTGTAACAATCCAGTGAATATGTCCGCGTGTGGTAACTACTCCGGCTCCCTGTTTTAACAATGGAACAATTCTGGAAATACCTTTATTGGTAATTGATGGAATGGCAATAATTGGTTTTCCTCCATCTGATAAAGCCGCACCTCTAATAAAATCCATCTGACCACCAATGCCTGAATATTGATAAGTTCCAATGGAGTCAGAACAAACTTGTCCAGTAATATCTACTTCAATGGCACTATTAATGGCCGTTACTTTTGGGTTAAGACTCAGTACACGTGGATCGTTCACATAGCTTATATCTTTGGCTTGTATGATGGGGTTATCATCTGCAAAATCATATAATTTTTTAGTACCCAACATAAATGCAGTAACACAATAATCTTTTATGATTTTCTTTTGAGAATTATTAATGGTACCATTTAGAATTAAAGGAATAGCTCCATCTGAAAACATTTCTGTATGCAGGCCTAAATTTTTGTGGTTGGTTAAATTTTTAAGAACAGAATCTGGTATCGTTCCTATACCCATTTGTAAGGTGGCACCATCTTCCACTAATCCAGCTACAATCTTTCCTATTTGATCATGAATTTCATTGGCTCCCTCCGAATAACTAACTTCTGGCAAGGGCTCATCAACCCAAACAGCCGCATCAAATTTTTCAAATGGCACAAACGTATCACCATGTACACGAGGCATATTGGGATTTATCTGCGCTATAATTTTTTTAGCATTACTTACTGCCGACCGGGCAATATCTACCGATGTTCCTAATGAACAATACCCATGTTTGTCTGGGGGTGAAACATGAATAATGGCAACATCTAAGGGTAAAATTCCCCTTGAAAAAAGTAAAGGTATTTCACTTAAAAATACGGGTACATAGTCTCCATTCCCTGTATTAACAGCTTTTCTATTGCTCTCAGAAACAAATAATGAGTTCATGTAAAAATGCCCAGTTAATGCAGGGTCATTTAAGTCGATGCCCTGTTGGGTAATACTAACCAATTCAACATTTTTTAGCCTGTATTTTTCGGCTAATAATGCTTTTAATAAATGAATGGGCGTTGCCGCACTTCCATGTACAAATACACGTTGATGTGATTGAATATGTTGTAATGCTTCTCTTGCTGATTGGTATCGATAGCTGTTTAGCATAAGATTAAACTATGTAAAATGTAATTGCGCAAAGTTAACTTTTTCTCATAGGTGGTATGATGATTTTATTGTTTATCAAATATGAGATATGTCATTTTTTATACATTTTTTTAATTGTTTCAGATAATAATAACTAAATGTGATAAAATTTCCTTAAAGTTGTGTTTTAGATTGACAAACGATTGCGTGATTAACGATAGCCATATTAACTATTTGCTAGATAAGATCTCATCTCAAAACTGTGAGAAGTCTTATAAGGAGCTTTTTATTGCGATGCATGAAAAGCTATTCGATTTTTCATTTGCTATACTAAAATCTAAAGAAGATGCAGAAGAAGTGGTGTCTGATTTTTTTATTAATCTTTGGATTAAGCGAGCCAATATCAAGAAACTAGAAAATCCCAGACTTTATTTATTTGTAGGAGTAAAAAATTATTCGCTCAATAAAATTAAATCGAACAAAAGAAAGGAATTGCCCGAACTAGACCAATGGTCTGCCGAGTTGGGGAGTGTATTTTTTAATCCAGAAGAATTGGCGATATCGGTTGAATTAACCAATAAAATCATGTTGGCAATCAATCAATTGCCAACAAAATGTAAGGTTATTTTTAAATTAATTAAGGAAGATGGCCTTAAATACAATGAAGTATCACAATTATTAGACATCTCTGTTAAAACGGTAGAATCGCAAATGGCCATTGCTTTAAGGCGAATTAGACAGTGTTTGGAGTTTAAAAACGAGTTTCCGGAGCTCCATTCACTACTTTCCAAAAAAAATAATTAAACTTTTTAGGGGTAAAAGGTAGATTTGGTTGTTCTTACATTACGAATCTTATACCGTAGTGATGAAAGAAGAACAAATTTGGGTATTATTGTCAAAGAAACTGCTGGGGGAAGCAACTCCTGAGGAGTTGTCTTTATTGCAAGAGCACCTGAATAACAGTAGGGAATGGTTATTGGCTCACGATCAATTGCAGGAGTTTTGTGAATCAAAAGCAGAAGAGTCCACAGAAAAATTGCATCATGTAGAAGATGCTTATCTCAATCATATTAATAGATTAAAGTCTCAGGTAGATGATTTTGCGGAAATTACACAAAATGGGGCGTTCCTTCCAACGGAATCAAGTAAGCATAAATGGTTGAAATGGACTAAAGTTGGTGGAATTGCATCGGTATTAGGGGTATTGGTATATTACATTATTGGTATTGGTATATTTCACTACGACGGTATAGCCGACAATAAATTAAAGCCTGCTCATAATGAGGTAAAAGTAAGTTTTGGGTCAAAATCTAAAATTCAATTGCCAGATGGTACACAAGTATGGATTAATTCTGGCAGTAAGCTTACTTATTCTGGTACTTTTAAGGGAAGTCTTCGAGAAGTATTTTTAGATGGAGAAGCATATTTTGATGTTGTGCATGATGCAGAAAGGCCATTCATCGTTCATACTTCCAATATTGATATCAAAGTGCTGGGTACTGCTTTTAATGTAAAGGCTTATGATGTAGATAAAAGTATTGAGGCAACCCTAATTCATGGCTCTATTGAGGTAGTAAATAGGAGTCAGCCCGATGCTCCAAAAGTAATGCTGAAGCCACATGAGAAAATTATATTTATTAAGAATCCTGATCTTGCACTAGAGAATGATGTGTTGATGAGTGCAAATAAATTAAAAGAAATCAATTCGTCCTCATCTATTTTAATTAAAGCATTGCCTAAAAATATTGCAGATTCTGGAATTCATGAAACTTCTTGGTTATATAATAAACTAATTTTTGATGAAGAGAAAATGACAGAAGTGGTAACAAAATTAGAACGTTGGTACAATGTAAAAATTCAGATTATAGATGATCAGATAAAGAATTATAGAATCAGTGGAACATTTATCGATGAAACGATAGAGCAAGCATTGTATGATATACAATTGCTGATTCCATTTAAATATGATGAAAATGACAATATAATAACCATTAGCAAAAAAAAATAAACGGGAAATGTTGCAGCATTTCCCGTTATGAAAGTAACTAACAAAACATCCTCAAAAACAGATTATTGCCTTATTAAACTTACAAATCAAAATTATGCAAAAAAGTGTGCTTCCA
>CANHJH010000103.1 GCA_947460365.1 Sphingobacteriia bacterium
TAATTCCTAAAGTTATGATTATAAAATTGTTTTTAATTTTACATCCAGTCCTTTAGGGGGTTAATACATTAATTAGTGTTACTTCAAAATCAACTCCTTCTAATACATTCAATAAACCTATTTCTATTGTTAATAATCCAATATTAAGATTTATGGGTTACAGGGTTAATACTGCACTCAAACAAAAAGATGAAATTAATTATTGGAGAGATTGTGGTGTTATGTGGGATATTATTGTTCGAAATTTTAATATTCTTCCTAATGGACAAGTAAATTCAAACTTCATAGTACAAACAATTCCAGGAGATTTTAATAATGATGGATATATTGACATTTTTAATCCTGGAACCGGATCATATGCAGGTGTACCTGTTGATAACGCTCAATGGTTAATTTGGAATCCTTCGATAAAGGCTTTTGAAAATAAGAGACTATTTAATGATAAGTCATTATTGTATTTTGGCGGAAATCAGAGAAGGTCTATATCTTATGATATAAATAAAGATGGGTATACAGATGTTGTCATTTATGATTCAGGTGATGATGGATTAAACTATACTGGACCAAGGCCATTACAGCCATTAAGAATTGTGCTTTCGGATGGGAAAGGGGGATACGATCTGAAAGACTTAAACAATATTACTCCAAAATTAATGTATAACCATAGTGGAGATATTGGTGATTTAAATAATGATGGGTACCCAGATTTGGTAAGTGCTACAGGTAATACAATATATATTTCTTGGGGTATTCCTTCGTATCCATATTTTAGTAACAATGTTTCTTATTTTTCGGTTGATTACTTCAATCCGAATCTAGTTTCAAATAATGGCTTTGGAGATAATGTGCCACAAGCAGCTGGTGCAGACATAATTACAATTGCAGATATTAACAAAGATGGTTGGAATGATATTATAGAAGGTTGCGCTGAGATGTCTATGAAATTTGATACATATCTACCTTTTGACATAAAAAACAGAGTATTAATTAATCAAGGAAAAGGACGGTTTAATCAAAATGGAATTATACAATTACCATTTTATTTAGATGATATGTCAAATATTAATATAAGACCTACCAATCATGATTATAGAGTAATAGATTTTAATGATGATGGTTTGAATGACATTATTTCAACAAGTTCTTTAAGTTACGACAACTTTCATTTTAATTTATACATTCAAAATAAGGATGGTTCATTTTCTCTTGAAAAAAATAAATTTACTTTCACAATCAATCAAAACAATAGAATTAAAGGAAGCGTACCAGGATATTGGAAAGCATGGTTAGTATTATATGATTTCAATGGCGATGGAATTAAAGATGTCTCATATATTGATGCAATTAATTTTAATAATGAATTAAAAACCAAGTCAGTATTTATTAAAACGGGCAGTCAATTTATAGAACAAGATTTTTATCAATTTGATCCCTATTTAAATAGTATAAAGCCAAAATAACATTGCCAGATCTGGTGTTAGATCTTTTAAAAACACCCTCTAAAAAAATTAAAAATGAGACAGTTGAATCTATTTTAGTAGCAGAAGTCATTTAATATCAATAAATGAAAATCATTATTAGTGTTGGATAAAATCCCCTAATCAGGAGAGTTTCTGAATCATGCCCCTAGTGAACCACAGCCAATAAGTATAACGAATGGCTTAATTTCAGCTGAGCAATGAGAAGTTTAAAGCGAATGGAAAAATTTATTCATCACTTTTTTCGAAGGACATTTTTGAGTAAATAAAATACGTCACAATCGAAAAAGTTAATCCTATGATGATGATTAAATAATTCATAGGCTTTGCCATACTTAGCGACATACGAATAAGTATCGTGGTTATAATAAAGCTGGCATTCCTAAAAATAAGGTTAAAGGAGAATTGGTAAATGAAAGAAATGATGAGCAACAATACATCAACAAAAATCATTATTGTAAAAAAGTCGGTATAAAAAACAGTATTGGGATTTGGAAAGGGGGTTTTTAATTGAAAAGCCAATCTAACATCCATTAACCAAGAAAATAAGCTGATGAAACTTAATAATACAAGCACACCGCACATGATTACCGACAATACTTTCTTAATTTTTATAAATTGTTCTAGCTCCACATGAGCATCACCCACACCATGCTTTTTGTACATTTTATTGTAAATCAAAGTAGAAAAAAGCATTACTACCGATGCACCTAAATCATAAAATATATTGATAAAGTTTGGATTGTCTAAAGTAGCGATATCGGAAAAATTTATATCTGCTATATCATGAAAAAAACTCCGAAGTGTTATAAGTGCAATGATCTCAAATTGCTTACCAATAAACTCGGATATAGACTTAGGAATGATAATGACCAACAAAAATACTTCGTAGTATAATATAAAACTAAAGGGTGTGTAGATAGCTTTTAAGTAACTATGACTACTAGATCCAATAAAATTAAAAGTATTTTCAACATAAATAAAAACAATATGCGCAACAAATGATAAGATGGATACTTTTAAAATAGCAACTTCAAAAAAATGCAATCTTTTTGGAATACTTAATGCATCATATGTATTAAGGAATTTGCCGAGTAACTTATTCATTTTATTATTTGATATTTTTATACTTGCTGAGCATTAAAAAACATCCTACGCCAAAAAGAATGGTAATTAATCCAGCAAAGTATGGGAGAATTTCTGTCATATCATTCTTTATTAGTTAATTTAAGGAAAATACCAAAACATAAAATGGAAGGAACCCACAGACCAACAAAAAGCGCTTGATCTTTATTACCAGTAAACCACATGATTTCTGAAAATATAAGAGAAAGAAGTGCAGCAAGCAATAACAGTATGTCTGCGCTTGTAAATTTTTTAAACATAGCATTTGAATTTCTCTTGTAATCTAAGAAAATTAAACGAGAATATCAAACTTAATTAAATTACTAGAAGCAAATTCCCCGCAAAATATTGTTTATTACGCCTCAATATACGTTTAATCAACAATTGTTGACCGCACTAATAAATCGATGGCATTTTTCAGAAACAGCGCCATATTCGTAATCGGTGATACTTACTTTCACACTGTTATACTGGATATTTATTTCAGGATGATGATCTTGAAGAATTGCGATTTGCATTACTTTATTGGCAAATAATACCACCTCATCGTAGGTCTTAAACGCAAATGTCTTTTCCATGGTATTGTTTAACGCAGTCCATTCAGTAGAACTCATAGATGTTTACATTATATGATGTAAAAAGGGCGATTTAATATTTTAGAGGGATTAGCTTAATGATACCGATTTTGTTAAAAATTTTGATAATAGGATATACCGGATCAAATTCCCACCATTTAGCTGCAAAATTTGGACGAGCTCCTGCATGATGATGGTTGTTTTGAAAGAGTTCTCCCAACATTAAAAAATCGATTATCAAAGTATTTTTAGACTGATCTTTTTCGTCCGGAAAATTTCGATAGCCATACTTGTGTCCGGCCCAGTTAACAATAGCCCCTTGTATGGGACCTATTAAAAAATGAACAGGTAATAATAAAAACATCCACCAATGAGTTGCAAAAACTACGTAAAACAGTATGTACAATCCTGCAAACAATAATCTGACTAAATTATGATCTGCAATTTTATCTAAAGTTGGATAGATAGGGAAGTTTTTATCAAATTTAGGCTCCACTTGTATAGTACCAGTGAGTACTCCATTGTATATTTTTCTAGTATGCATCATCATGGTAAATGCCTCCTTAAAGAAATGGGGAGTATGAGGATCTAACTCCGTATCACTATATGCATGATGCATTCTATGAAGAATTGCATAGGCGCGAGCATTTAAGTAAGAAGAACCCTGAGTTACCCAAGTAAATATATACCAGAACTTCTCCCAAAAAGGAGACATGCTAAACATTTTATGAGCAGAATAACGATGTAGATAAAAGGTTTGACCAAATAGTGAAAGATACCAATGCAGTAATAGGAAAACTAAAATAATCATTAACAAAATTTAGAGCGCAAAGCTAATAAAAATTTTAGCTTTTATAAATTAAATAGCGAATTGATCAATAATTATATTTAACAATTGAATAAGAAATGCTTTTGTTTTTAAATAAATTGATCGACATTTCAGAGATAATACAGCGGCAAATTGACGTAAAGGAGTAAAATAAAGTATCCTGTAAAATGCTCAGTTAATTGTCTATTATTGTCAAAATATTTTTAGATACTACATTTGAAGCTATAACAGCACCTTCCATATAACCGGGGAATGTATTTGAAGTTTCTGTACCCGTAAAAAATAATTTGCCATTCATATAACTATCTTCATAAACAGTATGTCCGTTGTTAAAATGCGGGGGTAAAAAACTGTCTTCTTTTGGCTGAATATATTGATTGTTCCAAATTTTATCTTGATAGCTTTCAAAAGTTTCCACCTCATCACCAAAATAATGTTTCAATTGTGCAATAACTTTTGCCTTTCGTTCTTCCGGAGAATAATGATAAGCCGAGCCATTCAAAAAACCCTTTAAGGCAAATTTTGACTGCTCATCATTACAGTGATCATATATCTCTGTGGCTAATCCCGATTGACTGTAAATACTACCCGAAAATCCATTGTCTTTCCAAAACGCCTTTTTATACTCAACAGAAAATTTTACAGAACCGCTCATCCAGGTTTGCGTTTGCTGCATTATTTGATTGATAATTGAAGGTAGTTTAGGGATAAATTCAAAGGTATGTATGGCTAATTTAGGAGGTACAGCGATGACAAGATATTTACAAAAATAATTGTTACTCAGGCTATCCATAATTTTGAGTTGATTATCTTCTGCTACAATGCCAACTACCTCAGTATTTAGGATAATATTTTCTTTGCCAATTCGCTGGTACAATTCTTCAATAATACTAAAAGTGCCTCCTTTAATTCTATATGCAGCATGGCTATTCGCAGGTACGAAGTATTGTTGGGGTGGTTCAAAAGACATTGTTTCGAACAAGGCGACACCTTCGGTATGTTGTTCAAAATAGCCAATATTTAGTTCTGCTAAAAGCCGAATAAGGTGTAAGTGTTCTTTGCTAAACCAAGTGGCTCCCATTTCCATTGGTGTATCTTGTTTGCCATACACAGTTTCTATACGGCCACCCAAACGAGTTTGTGCTTCTAAAATTTTGACCTTAATCCCCGCTTTTTTAAGTTGATATGCAGTGGACAATCCACTTAAACCTGCCCCAATAATTATTACCTCTTCCATATTTAATTTTTCAAGCCTACTGTTTTAGACCTTGAGCTTTTCTAAAATAAAATCTCTGCTGGTTTTTCCTAATTGCTCCTGACCTGCTAAAAATTTTTGTCGTACTGCTATCGCTGTTTTTTCATTGCTTTCAGGCGTCCAACCCGGGGGCATAAAAGCTAAGGCCAATTTATTTCGAATTCCTTTGGTTGCTTTTAAATCATTATACAAACAAATACATTCTCCAAAGTAAAAGTCAATAAAGTTGGTTACATCCATTTCTCTGGTAATTCCATATTCAATCTTTACTTCGTCTTTTTCATTTTGCAAAGTACCAAACAACCAATCCCAAAACGGAAGTAGTACACAAAAATTAGTGTCCATGTATAAAGGATTTTTGGCATGATGCACTCGATGATGAGAAGGAGTGATGAACAATTTTTCAAGTATGCCCAACTTACCATTTTTAAAAGCATCTTCGCCGGCATGAATAAATGTACCCCAGGTACCATCAATCACCAATATTATTGCTACCATTTCGGGCCTTACACCCAAAATCATTAATATCGGTACTTGTATGGCAGCAGTATAATAGCCTTCGGCAAAAAAATGCACCCAGGCCACCGTTAAATTCATTTCTGCCGGTGCATGATGGGGTGAATGTAAACACCAAAATAATCTAACACGATGTGCTGCAAAATGCCAAATCCAATAAGAAAGCTCCCACATTAAATACGCATACAACCAGCCATACCAATTTCTTTCAACAGTAAACAAAGCAAACTTTTGGAAAATGGGCATCATTTCTATGTAAACAAAAATGATGATAAACTTCGCTATATTTTCATTAAATACTTTCGCTAAAAAATTAGATTTATATCTTCGGAAAAACTCTTTGATAAAAGCAGTATGCCGCATGTGATTATAAATAATGGATAACTGTTGGTTTGTTTTTTTGCCACTGATGGATACTTTTAAATCAGCAAGTTTATTGTTGAAATTCTTAAAGGGATTCATCTTAACCAATAAGCGAATCATTTCCACCAACAAAAAGAAGGTGGTAAGTATAGAAAGCAAAGCCATCACCGACTGGTAATATATTTTTTTCTGAATTGGATCGGCCATATCATTTAAATAACCCATTCCTATAAAGCTTTTTATGCTTCCATCTATAAATGAAATAATGGTTACATAAATAATGGATATGGCAAAACCTAGAAATAATAAGTTTTCAATACTTCTCCAAATAGATTTAATTTTTTGCATACATATACTGTTGATTAAATTTAGTTAAAATATTATATTATAGGTAAAAAATCTATCGATATTATCTGCAAAGTTTTCACCAAAACCAATTTAAACCAGGCCAAATTTTAATTATACATATCGAACAGTAATTATACCCTTACCCGCCAATAAATTGCGCCATAATATTCAAATTTTACAGTAAATTTATTACCATAATAAACGATAATTAACCCACCAATACTAATATACGAACGCATGCAAAAATTCATTGGTTGCTTACTTTTTGTGGTATTACATTTTACTGCCCATGCAAGCTTAAATACAGATACCCTTAAAATTAAAAAAGTAGCTGATTTTAAATTTGATGGGGAAGATCATAAGCAATGGGACATTGCCGATTGGAATAACCTTATTCAACTCGATTCCTGTTCGCTGGCTTACGACGCAAAGTTTAAAATACTGTATTCCGATAGTGGCATATATGTTATGTTTTCGGGCAAGGATCATACCATCACCTCTACCCATACCAAAGATTTTGAGGACTTATTTAGAGCCGATGTGTTTGAAGTTTTTTTTCATCCGGAACCTACCACACCTATTTACTTAGAGTATGAAGTAAATGCTTTAAATGCCGAACTTGTTTTATTGATTCCTAACGTTAGCAAAAAAAGAATTGGTTGGGCTCCTTGGAAATATACCGGTAAACGCAAGGTCATCAAAAAAGTACAGGTACATTCCACCAATAATCAAATGCATCAATGGACTGCAGAATTATTTTTTCCGTTTAGTTTATTTGTAACGCTCCAAAACATTGATGTTCACAAGGGTACTTGCTGGAACGCTAATTTTTATAGACTTGATTATGATACCGGTGACATGATTAAATGGGCATGGTCACCGGTAATCAAAAGCTTTCATGAATACGAAAAATTTGGTGTGATACAATTTGATTAATTGATCATTTAATCCTTAGGTTCTTTCTTATGCATCTAACTAATTTTTTATGGTGAGTGAGTGATTTTTTGGAGGGGTGATCTAACCATTCAAAAAATCTCTGAAATTTTCTATATCAATTACACTTCCTTTTGCATCATATTTTTCCAAAAAAGATAAAGGAATCTTCTCTTTTCCAGTTCGTTTCCATTTGAACTCATACGCTTCGATGGCACCATTTAATTCCTCCACAAAGTCTATCTCCTGCTGATAAACTGTTCTCCAAAAATAATTATTTGCATACAAGTGTTGATAGGCTTGAACTTTAATCCGTTCAGCGATCAGAAAGTTTTCCCAAAGAGCCCCTTTATCATTGCGCAATTCTAGGGGATTAAGATTATTGATTATCATATTGCGAATACCGTTATCATAAAAATATATCTTACGATTGTTTTTAATTTCATTTCTCAGATTCCGGCTAAAGCTATTGAGTTGAAAAATGATGTAAGATTTTTCCAGAATATCAATGTATTTAGCTACAGTCGCTTTATCGATTTGCAATAGATTAGCCAGTTCATTATATGATACTTCACTGCCGACTTGCAATGCCAGTGCACGCAATAATTTTTCTAAAATCTCTGGTTTTCTGATACCGGTCAGGGTAAGCACATCTTTATACAAATAACTAGTTGCAAGCTCTTTTAAAACCTGATAAAATGCTGCGTCACTGTTTATTACTTCTGGATACATTCCAAAAATAAGTCTACTTTCCAATTGCTGAGAGGCTTCAATGTAACCAACACTTTCTTCAAACTCTCCCCAACTAATTGGATACAAATGGTATTCAAATTTTCTGCCTGTTAACGGTTCCTGCGTTTGATTATTTATCTCTAAGGCTGAAGAACCACTCACTAACAACTGCACATGCTTAAACTGATCGGTAATAATTTTCAGTGTCAACCCGATACCCTCGATCCGTTGTGCTTCATCAATATAAACGATCGTATTTTTTCCAATAACGTTTTTTAGTTTAGCAGTATTGATTTGCTTGAGCAATTCTCTGATAGCGGGATCGTCCCCATCTAGGAAAAGGTGCTCTTTTCCTTTAAGCAATTCCCGAATTAAAGTTGTTTTTCCAACTTGGCGCGGCCCTAACAACAATATGGCTTTCCCTTTGAATAATTGCTGCTGAATGGATTGAAATAAGCGTCTCTGGATCATCATAATCACCAAATATAGCCTTTTTTGGTGATTATAATCCCCAAATATGGGTTATTTTTAGGGATTAGGGCATTTCTAGGGGTATTTAGAGTCATTTTCAGCATCCAAAAATCAAGACCCTGAATAGATGCATTTTGGGAACATTGGGCTGAAAATTGTTATTATCAATATATTAGTATACAAAATAAGTTTGTGTGTATTGATCCATGTGTATTATTCACCCATTTAATCTTTAGGTTCTTTCTTATGCCAATAAGAAGCTAGTATAGATCCGGTGATGTTCATAAATGGACCAAATACTGCTGCCGCTAATCCCATAGTGGCTGCTTTACCTAGTTTTTCTGCTAAGCCGGAGGCTAATCCACCATTTTGCATGCCTACTTCAATGGCAATAGTGCGACAGTCTCTCTCGCCAAGTTTTAAAACTCGTCCAAACCAATAGCCAAAAAAGTAACCCGAAGTATTGTGTATAAATGAAGCTACTATTAATAACGGCCCGATCGTTAACAAACTTTTACTACCGGCAGCAGTAATTACAATAATAATGGTTGCAATACCAAACATAGATAACGATGGCATTAGTTTGTCTACCCAGGTGGTTTTTCCTTTGATGTATTGATTGAATAACAAGCCTAAAGTAATTGGCACAATAACAATTTGCAGAATATGAATAAACATATCTGTTGCTTTGATTTCAATAAACTGACCACCCAATACTTTCATTAAAAAGGGTGTTAAGAATGTAGCCAGTATGGTACTAACACTGGTAAGGGTTACTGATAAGGCCAAATTGGCTTTGGCCAGGTAAGACATTACATTAGATGCCAAACCACATGGCATA
>CANHJH010000104.1 GCA_947460365.1 Sphingobacteriia bacterium
CGCTGCCAACATCCAACTGTTTTTTGGATCTATCTCATAATACTGCTGTAAATCGCCACTCAACAACATTTTGTACATAAACTCATGCGGAAAATAACGCTCGCCTGCTGTATCGGCATCTTTCCATACTTTATAAATGTGCTTCTGTAAACGGCGGAATGCTTCTTCCTCCGGTATACAAGTATCGGTAACGCGGTTGTAATGATTCTCTAATAAATCCCACTCTTCTTGTGGACTTAAATCTCTGTAATTAGGTACTCGCTTATAATGACTATGCGCTACCAAATTCATAATATCTTCTTCCAAATTAGCTCCGGTACAGCTTATAATAGCTACTTTATCTTGCCTAATCATTTCAGCCAAACTAATGCCTAATTCAGCCGTACTCATCGCACCGGCTAAACTTACCAGCATTTTACCACCCTCTAATAAATGGGTTTCATATCCTTTGGCCGCATCTATTAACGCCGCTGCATTAAAATGCCTGTAATGATGTTGTATAAACTGTGAAACTGGTCCCTTCTGCATAACCTGTTGGTGTTATTTTATGATGAATGAAGTAAATAAAGGGCAAAAGTAATTTTTTTAGACCGTTTTTATGAAATGGTTCTACCAAAATATCGTTTTAGATATAAATTGTATGATATTTTTGCACCGATAGCAATAAAATTATGATATAGAGACGCCGAGCTGGCGTTTTCAATTCAATAAAAATAAACAAATGAAAATATTAGTTACCGGTGCCGATGGTTTTATCGGATCTCATTTAACCGAAATGCTTGTTAAACAAGGCTTTGATGTTCGGGCTTTTGTTTATTACAACTCCTTTAATTCTTGGGGCTGGTTAGATCAGTGCGACCCTGCCGTTAAAGGTAAGTTTGAAGTGTTTGCCGGCGATATCCGCGACCCTTATGGGGTTAAAGCAGCCATGACCAATTGTACCCATGTGCTTCACCTGGCTGCCCTTATTGCCATTCCTTACTCTTACCACTCGCCCGACACCTATATTGATACCAATATTAAAGGCACGTTGAATATTGTTCAGGCTGCTAAAGAATTGGGCATTCAAAAAGTGGTACATACCTCTACCAGTGAAGTGTATGGCACCGCTCAATTTGTGCCTATTACTGAAGAGCATCCGCTTCAAGGCCAATCGCCCTACTCGGCCAGTAAAATTGGCGCCGATCAAATTGCGCTTTCTTTTCATAAATCTTTCGATACACCCGTTGCTGTATTACGTCCGTTTAATACCTACGGCCCCCGCCAGTCGGCACGCGCTGTTATCCCTACGATTATTTCTCAAATTGCTGCCGGTAAAGAAAAAATTTACTTAGGGTCTTTAACCCCCACGCGCGATTTCTCTTTTGTGGAAGACACCGCCTCCGGCTTCATTAAAGCAATGCAGTGTGATGCTACCAATGGCACCGTTACTAATATTGGCAGCGGTTTTGAAATTTCTATTGAAGATACCGCTAAACTCATTGCCGAATTGATGGGTAAAGATGTTAGCTTTGAATTAGAACCATCCAGAATTCGTCCTGAAAAAAGTGAAGTAGAACGACTTTTTGCCAGCTACGAAAAAGCTAAACAAATAATGGGCTGGGAACCGGCTTTTGGTAAATTAGATGGGTTTAAAATGGGATTGAAAAAAACCATCGACTGGTTTACGCAACCCGAAAATTTAAAAAATTACAAAACAGATACTTATAATATTTAACATGGGAAAACACGCAGTTATTCTTGCCGGCGGACAAGGCAAAAGATTAAGGCCCTACACTGTTGTATTGCCTAAACCCCTTATGCCCATTGGCGATTACCCTATTTTAGAAGTGATTATTAGGCAGCTTATTCAGCACGGTTTTTCCCATATTACCCTGGCCGTTAATCACCAGGCCGAATTAATTAAAGCATTTTTTGGAGATGGCAGTAAATGGGGCATCACCATTAACTACTCGTTAGAAAACCAACCCCTTGGCACCATGGGGCCCCTTAAATTAATTCATGATTTACCGGACAACTTTTTAGTAATGAATGGCGATATTTTAACCGACCTAAACTTTGGTGCGTTTCATACCGCGCATGTTAACAGCAATTGCCTATTCAGCATCTCCTCTCACCAAAGAGAAGAAATGATTGACTACGGTGTGTTAGATACGAACAACGGCAAACTAACCGGCTTCAGAGAAAAGCCCCGCAATACCTATGAAGTTAGCATGGGTATTTACATGGTTAGTAAAAAAGCCCTAGATTTTATACCAGATAACACCCCCTATGGTTTTGATCAGCTCATGCTGCAATTACTTGAAATCAACCAATCGGTTGCTGTAAATAGTTACACCGGATTATGGCTCGACATTGGCCGTCCTGATGATTATATGGAAGCCATTGAAATTTTCGATCAACTTAAAGACAAAATATTACATGGCTAACATATTAGTAACCGGTGCCAATGGTTTTGTAGGAAAATATTTGTGTGATAGCCTTACCCGTGCCGGTCATGGGGTAACTAAATTAACCAGTACATCCGGCAATATTGTTGACCCGCAAACTTGGGAGCATTTACCGGTTGTAGAAGTGGTTATTCATTTAGCTGCAAAAACTTTTGTGCCCGATAGTTGGAAGAATCCGGCCTTGTTTCAGGAAGTTAACGTGCAAGGCACTTTTAAAGCATTGGAATACTGCCGACAAAACAATGCCAAATTAATTTACATCAGCTCTTACCTGTATGGCAACCCCATTAGCTTGCCTACCAATGAACATGCACCGGTTTTTACCCCTAATCCGTATGCGCTTTCTAAAAAAATTGCTGAAGAATATTGTGAATTTTATTCATCCGCCTATGGCGTGAATACCGTTATTTTAAGACCTTTTAATATCTACGGTTTCGGTCAGTCGCCCTCCTTTTTAATACCGGAAATTATTCAGCAAGCGCTGCATAACAATGCTATTCAGGTAAAAGATCTTGAACCCAAAAGAGATTATTTATTTATTGATGATTTTATCGATGCCATTATTCAATCTATCGAATTAAATCGATTTGAAATGATGAACCTAGGCTCCGGTGAAAGCTTTTCGGTGGGCGAATTAATTGCCATGGTGCAACATATTTTAGGCACTAATCTTCCTGTTATCAGTAGCAATGAACATAGAAAAGCTGAGATCATGAATACCATTGCCGACATCACCAAAGCTTCTGCAGTGTTGCATTGGAAGCCCAAAATATCGATGGAAGAGGGCCTAAGAAAAATTATTCAACTGACTACCAACCAGTCCTGATTTTCATTGCAAAATGCTGGTTCATCTGATTG
Organism: Sphingobacteriia bacterium; assembly: GCA_947460365.1. Classification (GTDB taxonomy): domain Bacteria; phylum Bacteroidota; class Bacteroidia; order Chitinophagales; family Chitinophagaceae; genus Sediminibacterium. The sequence goes on from CANHJH010000104.1 coordinate 3,309, forward strand.
GATTGGATGCTTGGCAAAATAGTTTTAACTTCGCTATTCATCATTAAATTATGAGTAAGCAATCTCCTTCCCCTACAAAAAGTATTTCCATTATTGTACCCGTGTGGAATGAAAGAGGGAACCTGCCAATTTTAATTGATGAAATCAATAAAACATTTCAGCCGCTGCCATATACCTACTCCATTATTTTTGTGGAAGACAGCAGCACCGATGGCACGTTAGAATACATTAAACAACAAGCCGAAACTACTAACTACCTATTTTACATTTCACTCACCAAAAGTTTTGGTCACCAAAATGCGCTGAAAGCCGCGCTCGATAGAACCACCAGTGATGCAGTTGTTATGATGGATGGCGATATGCAACATCCGCCTGCATTAATTCCCGAACTGTTAGCTAAATGGGAAGATGGGTACGATATTGTGTACACCATTCGCAACGACCACAAAGACATTAATCTCTTCAAGAAAAAAACTTCGCAAATTTTTTATGAAGTGATTAATAATTTGTCCGACATAAAAATTGAACAAGGCACTGCCGATTTTAGATTGATGGATCAAAAAGTAGTGAACGTTTTCAGAACTTTTACGGAGTCTGATATTTTTTTACGCGGATTAATTAAATGGATGGGCTTCAAACAAATTGGTATTGAATATACCTCTGCTTTGCGGGCCAGCGGTGAATCGAAATACACCCTGAAAAAAATGATGCGCTTTGCCCTTCAGGGTATAACCTCTTTTACTACCAAACCGCTTTACTTAGCCGCCTACTTTGGAATGTTCTTTGCCATGCTATCGCTGCTGTATATTCCTTATATTATTTACTCTTTATACTATGGTCATACCGTTTCGGGCTGGGCTTCGGTAATTGCTACCATTGCTTTTTTTGGTGGATTACAATTAATGATTTTAGGAATTATTGGCATTTATTTAGGCAAGCTTTTTATGCAAAGCAAACAACGCCCGCATTATATTATTAAAGAAACCAACTTGCCGGAATGAGCCGCTATATTCTACTAACTTTTGATGTGGAAGAATTTGATATTCCGATGGAATATAAAATTCCAGTTGACCCTGCTTTGCAACTAACAATAGGTAAACGTGGACTAGATGCTATTGAACCTATTCTGCAAGAAGTGCCTACTACTTTATTTACTACTGCTAATTTTGCAGATCATTATGCAAATGATATTCGAAGATTATCTGCTACGCATGAAATTGCTTCACACACCTATTATCATGGCTCTTTTGTAGAAAAAGATTTATTGACGGCTCGTTTAAGATTAGAAGAAATTACCGGCAAACCAGTTACGGGGTTGCGTATGCCGCGCATGCGCCCTATTAGCATGCAGGCTGTTAAAGCTGCCGGTTACCGTTACGACTCTTCCATTAACCCTACTTTTTTGCCGGGTAAATACAATAATTTTCATTTGCCCCGAACCATCTATCAGCAAGAAGGAATGACTCGTTTACCGGCTTCTGTTTCGCCTTTTGTTAGAATTCCACTCTTTTGGCTGAGTTTTAAAAACATGCCGTATTGGCTATTTAAATCACTTTGCTTACAAACCTTACATAAAGACGGTTACTTATGTTTGTATTTTCACCCCTGGGAATTTACGCCTATCGATGAATTTAATATCCCTGCATTTACCCGCAGATGGTGCGGTACCGAGTTGGTAAATCGTTTACTGTGCTTAATCGCTGATCTTAAAAAAGAAGGAATTTTTATTCCGATAAACCAACTGTCGGCATTGAATTTGTAAGGTCTATATGTTCTTTTCAAGTAATTTTTATGAAATATTTTTTATTGGTTTTAGTGTGTTTGGGCATGAGTGTGTCAGCAAATTGTCAGTCGGTAATTGGCTCCTGGAAAGGGATGATTGATGTTGGTGCGAAAAAAATAGCTTTTATTATGCATGTATCTCAAAAAGATAACGCATATACAACCACATTCGATAGTCCGGATCAAAAAGCATTTGGTTTAAAAGGTGGCGAAACCATTGTAAGTGGCGATAGTATTACCGCTAAAATTCCTGTTATCCGCGGTAGTTATCATGCCTTATGGGATGGCCGAAATACTATGGAAGGAACTTTTGCGCAAGGCAACTTTAAAACCACTTTACAATTAAAGAGAATTTCTGATTCTAATTTTGTAAAAAAATACATTCCTAAAGTAAGGCCGCAAACTCCTGTTGCACCATTTACATATAAATCAGAAGAAGTGGTTTATAATAATTCCGATAAATCTGTGCAATTTGGAGCTACGCTAACCATACCAACAGACCTAACCGATTTTCCTACCGTAATTATCATTTCAGGCAGTGGCCCACAAGATCGTAACGGTAATATGTTTGAGCATCAACCCTATTTTGTTTTAGCCGACTATCTTACTAAAAATGGCATTGCAGTTTTGCGGGTGGATGACAGAGGCACCGGATTAACCAATGTAGGTAATGATCCATTAAAATTAACCAGTGAAGACTTTGCCAAAGATGTTGAAAGTGGCTTACAGTATCTGTTAACCAGAAATGATATTAACCCTAAAAAAATTGGATTAATCGGACACAGTGAAGGCGGTATGATTGCCCCAATGGTTGCAGTCAACACTAAAAAAATAGCTTTTATCGCACTGCTCGCTGCACCGGGTATTAAAGGAGAGGAGATACTGAAATTTCAAATGAAAAGAAACTTTGTAAAGAAAAACTTATTGCCCGAAGATGATTTAAAAGCAACCGGAATGGTGAATGGTATGATGGATGCATTTAAATTATACAGTAATGCAGATAGCATTAAAAATTATATGCAGGACTATTATAAAAAATGGAAAGTTTATAATAATGATGAAGTAGAAAGTAATTTACTGTATACCAAAGGCCCCAAAGCTTTCTTAAACATAACCGATCAATTCGGCAGTGGGCTTGTTTGGCTGAAGTATTTTATGAATTATGATCCGGCCATTAATTTATCGGCATTAAAACTTCCGGTGTTAGCCGTTAATGGAGAAAGCGATATTCAAATTGAAGCAAAAGCAAATCTAGAAGGCATTAATGCAGCACTAAAAAAAGGTAGAAATAGAAAATATACCCTCCGAAGTTTTCCTGATTTAAATCACTTGTTTCAAACCTGTAAATCAGCAAATGATCCATACGACAGTATTGAAGAAACTTTTTCTCCTATTGCGTTAAAATTCATCAGCGATTGGATTAAGTCAACCATTCATTAAAATGAATTACCTAGCTCATGCGTACTTGTCTTTTAATCACCCCGATATGCTGGTGGGTAATATGATTAGCGATTATGTGAAAGGAAAAAAACAATTTGATTATCCTGTTACGATACAAAAAGGCATTCAACTACATAGAGCAATAGATGCGTTTACCGATAATCATGCGATTACTAAAGAATTAAAGCAGATATTTAGTCCCGCAGTACGCTTGTATTCCGGCGCATTTATTGATATTGTGTATGATCATTTTTTAGCATTGCATCAACAGGTTTTATCAGAAGCAGCATGGCTGCAATTCTCTCAACAGACTTATTCCTTATTACAAACGCAACAAGTTTATTTTCCCGAAAAATTTGCGCGCATGTTTCCATATATGCAGCAACAAAATTGGTTATTTAATTACCGGTATAAATGGGGGATTGATAACAGCTTTGGTGGATTGGTAAGAAGAGCCCAACATTTAACCAGTCATGAACTGCCTTTTCAACTCTTTAATGAGCATTATAATTTGTTAGCCGCATCTTCTGATCTATTTATTACGGAAGTAATTGATTTTGCACGAGCAGAATTTAACCGGTTAATCATGGTATAGCTGCGTATATTTGTAGTCTTAAATTCTTGAAGATGAAAACAGCTACTAAATATATACACGCAGGTGCGGAACCCGATCCATCTACCGGCGCAATTATGACACCCATCTACCAAACATCTACCTACGTACAAGAAGCACCCGGTGTTAACAAAGGGTATGAATATGCACGCAGTCAAAACCCTACCCGTACTGCATTAGAAGAGGCTTATGCGCAAATAGAAAATGGAAAATTTGGCTTGGCATTCAGCAGTGGAGTGGCAGCTACCGATACGGTAATGAAATTACTGGTTCCGGGCGATGAAGTAATTGCAGCCAATGATATGTACGGTGGCACCTATCGCTTGTTTTCTAAAATATATGAGAAATTTGGTATTCAGTTTACTTATGTAGATACTACCCATGCGGCCAATATTGAACAGGCTATTTCTGCTAAAACCAAACTGGTTTGGATTGAAACACCTACCAATCCTTTAATGAACATTTCCGATATTGAAGCCATCGCAAAAATCACTAAAGCTAAAAATGTGTTGCTTTGTGTAGACAATACTTTTGCCTCTCCTTATTTACAAAATCCACTCGATTTAGGAGCCGATATAGTAATGCATTCAGCAACTAAATACCTAGGTGGACATAGTGATGTGATTCAGGGGGCATTGATGATGAATGATGCTGCTTTACGGGAGCAACTGTATTTTATACAAAAAAGTTGTGGAGCGGTACCGGGGCCTATGGATTGCTTTTTGGTATTAAGAGGTATTAAAACCCTTCATTTACGCATGCAGCGTCATTGCGAAAATGGCGCTAAAATTGCCCATTGGCTGCGCAATCACCCTAAAGTAGGTAAAGTGTATTGGTGTGGATTTGAAGACCATCCCGGTTATGCCATTGCCAAGAAACAAATGCGTGATTTTGGTGGTATGCTTTCTTTTGAATTAAAAGATGATAGTATGGAAGCCGCTAAAAAAGTGTTGTCGTCTACCAAATTATTTTCATTAGCCGAAAGCTTAGGTGGTGTAGAAAGTTTAATCAATCACCCTGCAACCATGACGCATGCCTCTATTCCTCGTGAAAAAAGAATTGCCAATGGGTTAAGTGATACGTTGATCAGATTAAGTATAGGGGTAGAAGATGCGGATGATCTGATTGCAGACTTAGAAAAAGCACTTGCTTAAAATGGCCAAACAGCAATTATTGGATTTCTTTAATAGAAAGGTAGAAGAATACAATCAACCTTCTTTTATTGCAGCAGATCCTATTTGCATTCCTCATTTGTTTACCCATCAACAAGACATTGAAATAGCCGGCTTTTTTGCGGCTATTTTTGCTTGGGGCAACCGAACCACTATCATCAATAAATCGAAGGAATTAATGCATTTAATGGGCATGCAGCCCCATCAATTTTGTTTACATGCATCGCCCAAAGAGTTAAAACAACTGGAAGGGTTTAAACACCGCACGTTTAACGCTACCGACTTATATTATTGTGTTGAATTTTTTAAACAGCACTATACACAATACCATTCTTTAGAAGCAGCTTTTTTACAAAACAGTTTGCCGCCTACTTCTGTTTATGAAGCACTGATTCATTTTCATCGTAATTTTTTTTCGTTGGAAGATGCGCCACTACGAACCCGAAAACATATTTCTACACCTGCAAAAGGCTCTACCTGTAAAAGGCTGAACATGTATTTAAGGTGGATGGTTAGGAATGATAAAAAGAAAGTTGATTTTGGTATTTGGAAAAAAATTAAACCGGCGCAATTAATTTGTCCGATTGATGTACATGTGGCGCGCGTAGCCAAAAGATTTAATTTGTTAGATCGCAAACAGGTAGACTGGTTGGCCGCCGAAGAGTTAACCAACTATCTCAAAAAATTAGACCCAAAAGATCCGGCAAAATATGATTTTGCCCTCTTTGGTTTAGGGGTTATTGAAAAATATTAAGTAACTTACAGAAAGCCTTTTTTATGCACGAACACAATATAGATGTTGCTGCATTTGAGCAACTTACCAGAGAAGATTTAATTACTACTATCAATGATTTAATTCTGCACGATTTTGAAAAGTTGGTTTATGTTATGTACAGAATTGATGTGAATGAGGCAAAAATCAAAAGTTTATTGGCATCTAAAAAAGATACCAACGCTGCGGAACTGATTGCCGACGCCATCATTGAACGCATTAACCAGAAAAAAGTGGCTAAAGAATTGTACAAGCAACAGCACCATGCTGAGTCTACCGAAGAAAAATGGTAATTATTTTACCAGCTCATCCACTC
>CANHJH010000105.1 GCA_947460365.1 Sphingobacteriia bacterium
AGGTGCAGGATTTGGCCCCGGTAGCAATAGCCAGCGTATGAACATCAGTTGGGTGAGCGGCGCTAACAAAATAGGCATTCATGGTGAACGCGTAGTACACAATAATGATTTTAATTACTATCAATATCTTTCTTACAACTTTGGCGCAGGATGGGGAAATAGAAGTTGGGTGGATTTAACCTACGGCGCTCATGCGCAAATAAGTAAAGGTAAATGGTTGTTTGCCGGGCTGATTGATATGACTTCTGCTTTAAATTATCAGTGGGTTAAATTAGATGGAACCTATGATGGCCCCTCTTCATTATCAGATAAAAAAAATATTCGAATCAGTTTGTCCGCAACTTATCAGCTAAATCAAATCATCAAGCTTAAATAAAAGCAATAACCTAATTACATTATTTTCGAAAAAATGAAGTTGCTGTTAGTTCATAACCATTATAGTGTAAACGGTGGAGAAGATATCGTTTATCAAAATGAGTTGCATGCCCTGAAAAGTTGCTTGCCCGATGAAGATATATTTGAATATAAAGTTTCTGTAAATCGAATCAGTAAGTGGTACATCATTAAAAATATCTTCTTTTCTAATAAAATGTATAGAGATATTTTTAGAATTGTTAAGCAGAATAAAATAGATATTGTTCACGTGCATAATTTTTTTCCGATATTAACCGGAAGTGCATTCAAAGCTGCAAGTGATGCTGGCGCTAAAGTGGTACATACTTTACACAACTATCGTTGGTGGTGTTTATCAGGAAATTTTTATAGAAATGATAGTGGTATATGTATGCTTTGTACCCAAAAAAAAATAGCTTTAAGTGGTATTCAACACAAATGTTACCGTAATTCCTACATACAAAGTATGATTGCACAATTTGCATTTTGGAATTACCGTCGAATCAATACATTTAAGTACATCGATCGTTTTATAGTATTATCTGACTTTCAAAAAGACTTATTATTAAAGCTTGAGTTAGATCCCCATAAAATAATATTTAAGCCCAACATGGTAAAGACTTCGCTGTCTACAAAGCCTATTGTAAAAACTAAGCATTACCTTTTTGTTGGAAGACTAGATCAATCTAAAGGAATTGAATTGTTATTGAAAGTTTGGGTAACATTGCCTACTCATTTCATTTTAGAAATTGTCGGTTCTGGTATACTGGAAAACGAACTTAAAAACAAGTATAGCCAATTGCCAAACATTATCTTCAAAGGAGAATTGCCTCACTCCGAAGTGGTTACATCAATGCAATCTGCCCAATACACTATACAATCCTCCTTACTTTATGAAACATTTGGTCTTACCATAGTTGAGTCAATGAGTTTAGGTACTCCTGTAATAGGCTTTAACATTGGTACCAGACCCGAATTAATTAAGGATAGAGAAACCGGATTCATCACCACCCCTGAAAACTTATTCAATACAATAATCGAAAGCAATAATCACCCTGATTACGATTCGATGTGTGCAAATGCTAAAAATTATGCAAGTCAGTTTGCTACGGATAAACTATTGTCTGTTCAGCTAAAAGCATATAGTGAATTGTTATCCAATTAAGATAGGTATTAATGAATGCTAATTTAATACAGGGATTTATTATAACTGCTTCGCATGAAAAAAACAGATTGGCCAATGTACAGCAATTGCAATTACAATTGCCTGGGATACAATTGATAGAAGCCATTTATCCGAGTAAACAAAAAGTACCTTTCATACAACGATTGGTTAAAAAGTCGGAAGAACGAACAGGTCGGGCATTAAATCTTGGAGAAATAGGCGTACTGCTCTCTAACCGAAAAATTTGGCACATCATCACTAAAACTGATGTTCCAGATGCAACTTCCTTCTTAATTCTAGAATCGGATAGTGTATTAAATGATCCGGATGTATTGAAAAAAAAATTCAACCTACTTACCGCTCAGTACGATTTATTTTTTTGGGGTGGTTGGATGGGGCATATTCAGTTATTAAGAAGCACCAGAAAAAAACTCACGTCATCATTTAATTACGGCACGCCCTATATAAAAACTATTTGTAGTGGGTACGGGTATAGTATCAATAAAAAAACAGCTAAATACTTATTGCAACAAACTAAACAAATAGCCTACCCGGTAGATGAGTTTAAAAAGTACATTAATCCTAACCTATTAAAGATTGGTGCAGTAGTTCCGGAACTTATTGCTCAGGGTATTGGTGACTCAACAATCGGGCATAATGGACTGTCTCCGGTCAAAGAAAAAATCTGGTTCCTGCTATTAGATATTCGAAATTATTTTATCTGTCTTTTCAATTGAGATTAAAGCATTTTTATATTAACTGGTTCGTTTTTGTATATGCAATGTACTGTTATTTCAATAAGGGCATTGCATATACTTTTTTGGCAGAATTAACCTGGTTGATGGGAATTCTTTTAATGATTACTCAGTTTAGAACACTGGAATTTAGCTGGGACAGAAAATTAAAATTATTACTTGCGTGGTTAGGAATCGGTATAATATATACTGTTAGGGGATTAAAGCAGTATCCCATAATTGACGTAATAAGAGATAGTTTTATTGTTAATTATAGCTGGTTTGTTTTAATTGTCTTTTTTATGAAAGACGAACTCCCTTTATTAAAACAAAAAATAGCGAATGTGTATAAATGGTTCCCGCTGATTGTAACAATTTGCTTTCAGCTAAAAACCATATTTCCTGATTTAATTGAAATTAGTTTATTCGGTGGAATACCCTTTTTCTTATACAAGAATGGAGATTTAGCCTGTCACTTATTAGTAGCTACTTTTTTTATGATGAATGGCGCAATCAAAATGCGCCTTCGGTATAGTTTATTAAATGTGATTTTAATTGGTTATTTATTTTTAATAACAGCTACATACAATAGAGGAGGCATGTTATCTTACATTATCGGGTTAAGTGCCTTCTTGTTTTTTTCCAGAAAAACACCATTGGCTCAAAAATACTTTAGTTATTTAAAGTTTATTCCCATCATCCTGATCATTGCATTGCCAATATACCTCAATACCAAAGAAACAGAACAAACTGCCGGAAGAAAAATTGGTATTGAACAGCTAAAAAATAATGTTACCAGTATTGTAAAGCGTGGAACTGAGCAAAACGGATTAGATGAAAACGTTGTATGGCGTTTAGTCTGGTGGGGCAAAATTGTAGACTATACTTTTTTAGGCCCCTATTTTTTTCATGGTAAAGGGTTAGGGGTTAACTTATCGGTAGATGATGATATTCACATGGAAGACGATTCTTTAAGATCACCACATAATTTTCATCTGAATATATTGGCAAGATTTGGCGTGCCCATATTTTTTTTATGGATCTTCTTTTTGTTTACCCTATTTATCCAATTTAAAAATAAACAGGTAAGCCCAGAGTATTTAACTTATTTAAGCATAATTCTCGCATTTTTTATTAATGCCACATTTGATGTTTCACTGGAAGGTCCTATGAGCGCATTTCCATGTTGGACATTTGTAGGAATTGCTTTTGCAACTGAAGTATTTGGCAAGGAGGAAGCGCATGCGTAATTGGTTGACTGTAAAAACATTTACAAGCAGGTTAGCCTTGCATACCCGATATGTATCTAACCTAAGTTTCACCTTCGTCTCCCAGGCAGTAACTGCCTTATCTGCATTGATCCTTACGCCAATGTTGGTGAAGGAATTAGGCCCACAGCAATTTAGTATTTATGGTGTAATACTAAACCTGATTATCTTCTCTTCCATCTTTGATTTTGGTTTAAATACCGGCCTGTTAAGAAAACTCATTCATGATATCAATGAAAAAGAAAAATTGATCAGTGTAATGTTTTTCTTTTATATCTTTTCTTTCCTGCTGGCAATTCCCTTTTATATTTATTTATTTAATACCGGCTATGTTAAAGTAGCAAATCAAGAAATTTTTACCCCAATATTTGTTGCAATAATTGTTGTTCAAAATATTTTAGCCGTTTTATTTGATGTGATAATACAATCAGTTAACAAAATATACGTAGGCAAAATAATACGAATTATAAGAACACTGATTGAGTTTACACTGCTTTTTATTTTCTGTAAAAAAGGCTCTGTTATCCTCTTACTTATGTTAACAGCTTCTGTTAATCTACTTTATTTAATTACCCTATTTATTTATTCAAAAAAAGAAGTTAATTATACCTTATCTATTCAATATTTTAGTTGGCCCACCTTGCGAAGCCACCTATATTACTGCTTTTGGTACTTTCAAAGTGCTATTGCAAGCGTAATGGTTTTTAATGCGCAAATTATTTTAATCAGCAACTTTATAGATAGTGTAAACGTTGCAAAATATTTACTGGTCACTAAATTTTATGAAATTATTGGAGTAGGGATTGCCAATTTTACCATTGTATTGTTTCCTTCCTTATCAAATTTACAAGCGCAGGGCAATTGGCTAAAACTCAAGCAAACTTTCTTATCGGTAGTTTTTAGAGTGAGTATAATGGTAATCATAATCTTTGCATTTATATTAACAATTGGCCAAAAAATATTTATTTATTGGAGTAATTATAATGATTCCCTCATATTGAATCTGTTCCAATTTTATTCGGTGTTTGTAGCAATAATTATTATAGAACATGTACCTACTGTATTTTTATCTGCACTCAAGCTAAATAAATGGCCTTCCATGATAGCCACTATTCAAGGAGTTTTGGGATTATTGATTAGCTATATGCTTCTTCCTAAATATGGAATTATAGGCGCTATAGTTGCATCACTCATTTCATTTGTATTAACCAATTGTTGGTTTAATCCTTATTATTTGATTAGAAGTCTAAATCAAAAAATAAAAGTCTATTAAATGGAACACTTCATCAAAAAGTGTGGGTACCAACCACTAATAAATTAAATTGATATAATAATTCACTTGAAAAATTTAGTTCCAAAAGTTAATATAGCCGGCGTTTCTATCAGTAATATTTCTTTAACTGAAACCATCCAATTATTTAATGCTTGTATTATACAGGAAGAAAAAATCAGGGTTTGTGTTACCCCGGTGAATTGTATAGTTTGGGCAAATAAAAGCCAGCGATTGGCTGATTTATATAATACCGCTGATTTAGTATTATGTGATGGAGTGCCTGTTATTTGGGCATCTAAATTACTTCAAACTCCTCTTAAAGGTAGGGTTACTGGGTTAGATCTTTTGCCATTATATATAGAAGAAGCTTATAAAAAAGAATTTTCTATGTTTTTTTTAGGGGCTAAAGAGGGGGTTGCTGCTGCACTTGCAGAAAAATGTAGAAACAATTTTCCGGGTATAAAAATAAATGGTATTTATGCCCCTCCATTCGCAGATGAATTTAGTGAAGAAGAAAATCAAAAAATAATTAGTTTGATTAATGCTGCTGCACCTGATATAGTATGGGTAAGTTTAACCGCACCTAAACAAGATTATTGGATTCAAAAAAATCTGGATAAAATTAACACGCACATTGCAATTGGTGTGGGTGGTGCTTTTGAAATAACCGCTGGCATAATTAAGCGCGCACCTCTCTGGATGCAAAAAAAAGGGTTAGAATGGTTGTTTAGATTTATCAATGAGCCAACTCGTTTATTTAAAAGATATTTGGTAGAAGCTCCTGAATTCATTCCATTAATAATCAAACAACTTTTCAAAAAAACACAGTAATTCTTTTGTTTTTTCAGCGCATGCTGATCCTTCTTCTATTTCCCACCTTAGTTTACTTGTAAGTCGTCTAAATCTGCAAGCCAAGCATCTAATGTAATCAATTCTTTTTCATTCACTATTCCATGCTCAGCCAACGATTGGTAGGCCAATTGCATGTTTTTTGCAATAGTATTTTCTTTATTGATTACATTACTCACCAGCTCAATTACTTGCTCCCCTTTTTCATACATGGGTATTTCAGAAATAAAATCTTTCATATAGTCATGCGGATTTCTTTTTTGTATTACGGTTGCTTCGGTAAAGCCTAATGCATAGTTATACAACCACATGATGGGTTGCGCCACCAATCCCCTTAAAATATCAGTAAATCTGAACGTTACGTATGTTGGTAAATACAATAATGGATAAAGCTCCTTTCTAATTAGGGTATTTTGTGTATTAAACGGACAAACGGTTCCCCTAGACAGCACTACAGGATTTCTCTTATTAAAATAGCAAGGCAGGTCACTCGTAAGTCTGTAAATGGCATCTACATCAGGATCTTCATCTGCTAAGCCTTGCCAAATCCCCACATTACAATCTATACGATTCATTGCATCAAATGAATAGGTTTTATTTATGAGATGCAGCGGTAAACCTCTGGGCCATATTTTTTGATCGGTGAAAAGCTGATAGATGTTTACAAATCCCTGATCCGCTTCAATTGATTCGAATTGTCCATTGAAAAGCGGGAAGTCCCAATTTTCAAGTGGTAAATTATCATCGTCGGTATCAATGATGCATTCTGCTCCATTTTTTATGGCCAATAAATACCCAATCATTTTTCTGGAATAATGATTAAAGGGCAACTCATTGATTAAACGAAACGGTAAGGCTAATTGATCTTTAACAGCAATAAACTGTGCATGCTCGCACGTCCAATTTTCCGGTGATTTTTTATCCCCAACCACAATCAAATCATGTTTGCCAGATTGTGCAAACAGTTGTACAGCTTCTGTTGGTTCAAAAATACTGGTGATGACAATTGTTTTTTTCATTTCTTGTTATTAAGAATGTATTTCGTTTATTATGCTTATTCTGGAAGAAGTATAATGTTTATTTAAATAAGTTGCATTTCGATGGATCGGTTGAGGTGATTGCAGTGCTTGTTGCAGCTGATTAGAAAAATCATCATAACTGTTTATCGACTTACAAATACTGGACAACTCAAAATAATCCGTATCTGCATTAGTTGGATATCGTGCAATAACATGACAACCTGCTGCTAATAATTCAAAAAATCTGGGAGTAACCGGATTAAAATGACCTGTTCTTTTTTCTCCACCATCCATGCCGGGTGTAGCGTAAAAACTAATTTTTGCAGATTGAATTAATTCAAGATACGATGATCTGGTATTGAATGTGCCTACTATTCCATTTTTGTTACTGGTATAATACAAGGAGCCATTATGTATAGTTTGATAAAGATATTCTATCTCCGGATGCAATAATTCAAAAGCTTTCAAATAATCCATTAATACCGGGTTGGTTCTACCCGCCAAAACGATGTCATATTTTTTGGTGAATACTGCATCGTTTGGCAAAGCATATTGGGTGGGCAAACTCATTGGAAAGTGAATCAGTCTATCGTTTATTTGATTGGCTTTAAAAAAGTTCAAAACTTCTAAACTGGTAACCAATATACCAGGACAATGCCGGTAGTTCTTTCGTAATCTTTCAACACTTGATGTATTCCAAAAATCTACGATAATGGGTATAACATGCGGGTTATTATAAAACCCTTTGTTCCTTCTTGTATATAACTCAAAATATAGCGAGTTAAAGGTGGAAGGTGTAAAAAAAGCATCTATATAATCAGTAAATCTATTGTTCAATAAACGATGCTCTTTTTGTTTAAGGCATCCTCCTAATAACTTGTTTTTTGGAGTTGAAGTGATTGTTAGATGGAGTGCCTGAGCAATTTCATTTTCCCATTCATAAACAATCTGCCAACTGGGCTGATGGTTATAATGTCTGTCTGAAAGTATATTACTTAATTTCATCGCTTATTTTAACCCATAAGTAATACCCAATTGAATGATAGTTTGCTTATATGCTGCTGAACTTTTGGGGGCTTGATTTATTTGTTGATAACTACCTGTTATATGAAAGTTATTGATCAACTCATACGATACCTGAAAAAACAAGTCGTTCCGCTTGAATTGATAGTCGAATAAAAAGGACGGCTGTGGTTCTGCATTATATTGCTCTTCTATTGTACCTGGCCCTCCTTTACGAATAGTCTGATACCTTAGATAAGTTTTTAATTTGGGAACAGGGGTATATTTTGCAAAAAACATCAATCTGTCAAAGTTATTACCCATCCAATCACCTAAGTTATCTCCATATTGTGTATAGGTTTGAGCTGGGATCAGATTATTATAAACATATGGATTTACCCTTGTGTATTCTGTTCCAACAGTTAAATACTTTAGTCCCAAATCTGTTACTGATCCCCCTAAAGTATAGCCTATTTGATTTCTTTTCTTGGCAGGATTATTAAGCTGCGTAACCCTTATTTCATCTATAAATAATGAACCGTATAAGTGTGTATGCTTGATGTGGTTTCTGGAACTTACCTGCACAAAGAATTGACCATTCGAACCCGCATTAATTCGGTAATTACTTCTATTATTATCATAGATCTTGAAGAAATTTATTGGAATCAAAAATCCAATATCCATTTTATCACTATATACAATAGATTCTCCTATTGCAATGTCTAATCCTTTAACTGGTTTAAATAATAAGGTATGCGTGGCTAAAAACTTGGGGATATATTGCACACGAATATCTCCACTACCACTATTAACTGTTCCTGTATTATAGGTGGCAGTAGAGTCTACGATATTGGAGTTTAACCAGGCATGCGTATAGTTAAATTTCAACCATTTAAACGGCGAATAATCAAATCGAATATAAGGGTAGGTGGGTGCTTTACTCGACAATACAATGCGGCCGTTTTCACCATAGCCCCATTGTAAATAGTCTTTACCTAAACTGATGGATCCTTTATTCCAGGAGTAATTGATGGCTGCTCTGATTTCCGTATAATTCTGCGTTGTAGACCAGTTTTTATTTAAGGGGATGATGCCTGCTTCCGGAGTATAGTTTCTAAATGTATCTACGCCCTTTCCTGTTTCAGAATAATCACGATAATAAAATTGAAACCCAATTCTTTTCGCTTTGCCCCAAAACTGTAAGCCCTGGCTCATTTGAACAAAATTAAATGCATTGCCAGATATATTGGTTAAACTACCAATCGGGTCAGCATTTAATTCAAAATCTTTGCTGTGAATATACAACCCTCTTAAACGCCTGTTCTCATCTTTCTTAATCAAGTGAACGCTACCACTATCATTAGCAGAAATTGGCTTAAACTCTTGCAAGTAGAAAGTCAACTCTTTTTTTTCTATCACACTCAATTTATCAGATTGGTCTTGTAAGGTTAATAGCAAGCCCGAAATCTGTTCACGGCTCACCGGTTGAATAATATTCTGGAAATCAATCAAACCATTTTGCGAAAGACGATTCAAATAATGATAAACTTCCCTA
>CANHJH010000106.1 GCA_947460365.1 Sphingobacteriia bacterium
ATTTGTTAAAAACACTTTAATAAATTATACAATTGTTCGACCTGTATTTATTTATGGCGCAACATGGAATGGAATTAGGTCTAGTTTTATTCAGTGGGTTCAAATGAATGTAGAAGCTGGTAAAGCAATTAAAGTAGTAAGCGATCAGCAAAGAACACCCACTTATGTAGTAGATATTTGTTGGGGCATTCATCAAATTATTGAGCATAAAAAAATGGGCGTTTATCATTTAGCTGGAAAAGACATTTGTTCGCCGTATGAGATGGCATTAACTGTTGCTAAAGTATTAAATCTCAATAGTGAGCTGATTTTGGAGGTTACCAGTGATACTTTCCCAGAACCTGTAAGAAGAGCTAAAAAGTCGGGTCTGAAAATCGATAAAGCCATCGCTGAATTAAATTATCAACCACATTCTTTTGAGGAGGGTGTTAGGAAAAGTTTTGGTAGGTAATTTATTTTTTCTTTAAAAATACTTCTGCTATCATACATCTTGCACTACCTCCACCATTCATTTCAATGGTAGAAATATCTGCATGAATTATTTTATTAAAGGTAGAAATAGTTTTAATCTGATCATCACTTAATGATTGATAGGCTTTTGTAGACATAACTAAATATCTTTCGCCTGTTGTGTTATGAACTTGCAACATGTTGCCAGCAAACTGGTTAAGTTGTTGTTCGGTAATAGTGATGATGGTTTTATTGGTATCGGTAATAGACTTTATTACATGATTTTTTTGATGATCGTCTTTTATTGAATCTAAACAAATGATTACATAGTCATCTGCCACACACATCATTACATTGGTGTGGTAAATAGGTAAGAGTTGGTTGTCTAATGCTTCAAAATAGACAAGTTGATAATTTAATTTTTCGCAAAATATTTGTAGTATAGCAAGGTTTGTTCTGGTGGAAATGCAAGCATATACTATTTTATTTTCTCTATCCAGCACCATACTTCCGGTGCCTTCTAAAAACTTATTTTCCTGTTCATATTTGGTAAAATCAATTATTTGTTGGACTTCAAATTGTTGATTGATTTGATCCAGGACTGTTTGCTTTCTCTCTAATCTTCTATTTCTGGCAAACATTGGATAGAGACAAAGGGATCCATCTTCATGAAATGATATCCAGTTATTAGGAAAAATAGAATCCGGCGTATGTGGATCCTTTGAGTCTTCAATTACCAATACCTCCATCTCATGTGCTCTAAGTATCGATACTAAATTGTTGAACTCTTTTAATGCATGCTGTTGCGTATCATTTTTTTCTGTGATAACTTGAAAGCTATTGTTAATAGCTGTTTCTACATTATATTCAAATTGTACCGGTTGTATCATCAATAATTGTGAACTATGCTGCATATTAATTTTAATTTATAGTGATGCTCTCCATATAGGCATACTCATACAATGAAATCCACCTCTTGCCCTTGATAATTCTGCAGAGGGCATTAATATTAATGTATCCTCAATGGCATCAGTAGATATCTTTCCTGCTTCTAACTCCTCTAACAATTCTTTTACGTGTTTAATTTTAAAGCCTGCTTGCCTAAATGCTTCTGTTGTTTTGTCGTTTCTGTCGTACCCTAACACTACACCTTCTTTTAATGCCAATAGATTACAGGAATCGGTCCATTGCTCTCTTGCATTATATGGAAATTCATTATTCCCGGAAAAGATGAAACGCACTTCATTGGTTGACTTTAAATCTGTTTTACTGATGTCGATTAATAAATCTTCTAAGCTTTCAAATGAAACCGGGTTTTCTGGATTGGATTTGTGAAATTGTAATATTTTAATTTTTTCTTCTTTTTTAATTTCTAATATCTTTTCAATTGCATTTTCATCCTCATGTTTTATTGCTTTGCGAGAAAAATTACCCAACATCACCCACACATCCCTTTTTACTTGTGTAAAAACCGTGTCTATATGCATGTAATCCCTTTTTTTGGGAATTTTTATAATAGTCACTTTGTCCATCAACCCCATGTCGAACAGGGTATTGGTAATTTTTACGGCAGCCTCTGAAGTAGTTCGTTCACTGACCCCTACTAATAAATGATTATCGCTTACTACCATGATATCACCCCCTTCTAAAGTGATTTTTTGCTCATCTTCTTCATTGGGCAATAGAAAATGCAAACTGGATTCAGATAGTTCAATGATGTTGTTTTTATATGCTTTAAAATAGGGGTGATTAAAAAATATATATCTGGCTAATAAAGCTTCTCTGGTTCTTGCTTTTTTTGCAGGTTTATTGAGTAGGATATGGTCTTTTATGGTAATGCCTATGTCTCTGGTAAATATAAAATTGGGAATCGGAGCAAAAATCAACTCTTTGTTTTTAGAAGTTCCGGAAATAAAAGTTTTGGCCAATTCTGTATGATCATATTTAATCAACTCGTTTTGTAGTTCGTAAGTACTACCTTCTATTGCACAAACCGATGCAACTAACTTTAATCGAACTTCCTTATCCGTTAATACTTCGGCTAATAACCATTCTAATTCTATGACCTTATCTGATTTATAAAACTCCGCGTTATTGGGTTTATAAAAATTCCGATCAGATGCAAGCTGGTCAATTTCTTTTTGTTTACCTTGAATCTTTTCCGGATCCAAAAAATAGAGTAACACTTTTGTATAATAGTCGTACTCGTTTTTGCGAATGGTATCTAAATGAACAATGTCTTCGAATAACCAATCTTGTGCTTTAGATGGTACTACTTTACCTAATCCGCTATCTGGACTATGAACCAATAATCTTTTTAATGTGCCAATTTCAGAGGTTACAGAGATTTTCATGGTTCTATGCTTTTTAATTTTGACTTTTTAATTTAAACGGTAGTTGACCATTCAAATTTCCATTTGATTCAATTATCTTAAATCTAACAAACATTTCTTCACTATACCAATTTTCTTTTCTTGTTTTTTGAACAATGGTAGCATGTTCTTTCATCTGATAAGCAAATGCTTTCATCATCGTTTTACTTTCCCATATGCTAAATGTAGCTTGTTTAATCCAGGGAACTTCTCCAATGCCAACCGAAACAATAAAGCCTTTTGCACCAGTCATTACTTTAGCTACTTCATCCACATGTTGCCAAAATCTATCTAATTTATTTAATCGGATAGTTGCTCTGGTTAAAATACCAATTGGGCCATCATATTCAGATTGTTTGGGTAATGTACCAAATGCTTTTTTGCCATCCCAGGTGCCATGTCCTTCAATAGGTTCCATCATTAAAGTCCACTTTTCACACTTCCAAAATTTCCACCAGTTTTCAATAAATCTGGGTATGGAATTGGTGGCAATGTCCCCATCTTTAAAAACCAATAATATTGCCCACTGACGCCAATCTGGCGATTTATCGAATGTTCCATTTTTACCACATCCCATTAATTTCCAAAAAACAATTTTATTATTGAACCATAATGGGAATCTAAATATGGCCATAGATAAAAATCCGGCCCACCCAATATATCGGGGATATCTAACAATCGTTAATGTGGTGATCATTGTCGAAATTACTCACTAATCAATTAATTAAAGCATTAACTTTTTTTTATCATTTATTAACGAATTTATAGTTTGAAATAAATATAAATAATAGTACCTTTGCACCCGAAAGAGCAAATAGGTTATAATAGGTTAATATCCTGGTATTTAAAAAAGCCATACCCTCCTTAAACGATTGTATTTAAATTACTTCTACCTGCTCTTCCGATAATATTGTGAATATTTAAAAAATATATTATGAAAAGTGAAATTATGCCCGCTATTGTGCAAATTGATGGTGCTCTATTGAAAGAGTTAACAAATGAAGTGAGAGAAACATTAGCAAAAGATGTTTTACAGCAAACAAAAACTATTTTAACAAAATCATTTGCTGCTGTTGATTTATGGAGAATTCAAAAAAACAAGAAGTCTGCTAACATACAGTTTAAATCTAACTTCTAATGCAAAAGCCCTTAAGGGCTTTTTTTTATATGGCGAATAGTTGCCAATATGTTGCTGTGTTTTGGTATTTTGCAACTTTATTGATTTAGTATTACGTTAAATGGACAAAGTTGCTTTACGAAAAATATACCAGGAGCGGAGGAATACGCTCTCTCATAGAGAGCTTTTAATCAATGATGATTTATTGTTACTAAAGTTTCAACAACTTGATTTTTCAGGGGTAAATACATTGATGTCTTATTGGCCTATAGAGAAAAACAATGAACCCAATACACATTTGTTTTCTGATTATTTGCACTTCCTGCTTCCTCAATTGAAAACGATATTCCCTGTAATAACTGACAGCCAAAATATGGAAGGCGTTTTAGTAGATGAAAATACCATTTATGATACTAATTCTTGGGGTATTACTGAACCAATCAACGGGCAACCTGTTGATCCTCAGTCTATTGACTTAATACTTGTCCCTTTATTAATTTTCGATAAATTAGGCTATCGAGTAGGCTATGGGAAAGGTTTTTATGATCGATTTTTAGCAAAATGCAACAAAGATGCTATTTTAGTTGGTTTTTCATACTTTGATCCTATTGAGAAGATAACAGATACCAATGAATTTGATATACCTTTAACATTCGGAATTACTCCGCATTATATTTATGAATTCTAGTTCCATTTTTTTAAAATCTTTTCGGGTATTACTTTTACCATTTGCTGTATTATATGGCATCATTGTAAAAATCAGAAACAAGTGTTTCGACAAGCAGTGGTTTGTCTCCTCTAGTTTTAATTTTCCGATAATTTGTGTAGGAAATCTTGCAGTAGGAGGTACTGGTAAATCACCCATGGTGGAGTATCTTATAAATCTTTTAGACCCAGCATTTAATATTGCTACGCTGAGTAGAGGGTACAAACGCAAGACTAAAGGATATGCTTTGGCTAATGAAAATACCACCGCTATTGAAATTGGGGATGAGCCCATGCAATTTTATCTGAAACACCCCAATGTAGCAGTTGCAGTAGGAGAGGAAAGAATTGTTGCCATTCCACATTTATTGCAAGATCGTCCTGATTTGCAAGTTATTATATTAGATGATGCATTTCAACATAGAACGGTTAATGCAGGGTTTAATATACTTTTAACTGATTATAGGAATCTATACGTGCACGACTATTTTTTGCCTACCGGCGACTTAAGAGATGAAAAATCATCTGCTCAAAAAGCTGATGTGATAGTCGTTACAAAGTGTCCGCATGATTTAAATTTAATGAAAAAAGAAGCTATTTTAAAGGAGATAAAGCCAACCAAAAAGCAACAAGTATTTTTTACCACTATTAAATATGGGATACCTTATCATATTTACAATCATTCACTTAAACATCCTTTAACACTAAAAAATGAAGTTTTATTGGTTTGTGGTATTGCAAATCCTAAACCTTTAAAAGATTATTTACTGAACAATACGCAAACCTATTATCAAATAGATTTTTCTGATCATCATATTTTTACAATAGATGATTTGAAAGAAATTGTAGCCTATTTTGAAACCATACAAGAACCCAATAAAATTATATTAACTACAGAAAAAGATGCTGTTCGCTTAATTAAGTTTAAAGATGAATTAGCCAACATTCCTCTGTATGTATTACCCATTAGCCCTCAGTTTTTATTTAATGAGGGACCACAATTCGATAAAACGCTGGTGAATTTTGTAAAAAATTTCACCTTTAACCCGGAATCATGAAGAAAAGAGATAAATCTAAACCGCAACCCAAAAAACAATCCAAACAAAAGCAAAGAGCTAAAACCATAACTGTTCAAACTATAAAAGGTACTTTAGATGTTACCCGTTCCGGAATGGGCTACGTAATTATTGCAGATGAATCCGGAGATGTGCTGGTAAGACCAAATGATTTTAGTACTGCCCTACACGGAGATACCGTTAGAGTTAAAATCATTAAAGAAAATGCCCGAACCGGTAAAAAAGAAGGTAAGATTGTAGAAGTCGTAACCAGAAAGCAAACCGAATTTGTGGGCCATTTACAGTTATCGGCTCATCATGCTTTTTTTGTTCCTGATACAGATAAACCCATGCCCGATCTTTATATACCACTCACCGATATCAACGGTGCTAAACACAAAGACAGGGTAGTAGCTCAGTTGGTGAAATGGGACAAAGAAGACAAAAAACCTGTGGGAAAAGTAGTGAGCGTTTTATTAGCTGAAAACGAGAATGATGCTGCGATGAAAGAAATTCTTGCGGAAGCCGGTTTCCCATTGAGTTTTTCGCATGATGTTTTGGAAGAAGCTGGCAAGATTCCCGATGTATTAGATCCTCTCGAAATCAGTAAGCGTAAAGATTGTAGAGATTATTTAACTTTTACCATTGATCCGGTAGATGCTAAAGACTTTGATGACGCTATTTCTATCAGAAAATTAGGGGAAGATAAGTATGAAATTGGTGTACATATAGCCGATGTGAGCTATTATGTTTTACCGGATACTGAATTAGATGCAGAAGCATATAAACGCGCTACTTCTGTTTATTTACCCGACCGAGTTAACCCAATGCTTCCTGAAAAAATTTCTAACGAACTGTGTTCTCTTAGACCTCATGAAGACAAATTTACCTTTTCTGCTATTTTTCAAATGAATGGCAAAGGAGATATTAAACAATATTGGTTAGGTAGAACGGTAATACATTCTGATCATAGATTTACTTACGAAGATGTACAAGCAATTATTGATGATAAAAAAGGCCTGCACGATGAGTCGATTTTATTATTAAATGATATTGCTCAAAAATTCAGAAAAAAACGATTTAGTAAAGGGGCCATAAATTTTTCTTCTCAGGAAGTTAGATTTAAGTTAGATGAAAAAGGCACCCCCATTGGAATTGTAGTAAAAGAAAGCAAAGAATCCCATCAACTGATTGAAGAGTTCATGCTATTAGCCAATAAAACGGTTGCTGAAAATATTGCTAAAACGCATATCAATAAGAAAGGCATCCCTTTCCCGTATCGTGTTCACGATCAACCCGATAAAGAAAAATTGGCCCCTTTTGTACAATATGCTAAAAAATACGGACATGTTTTTGATATTACCAGCCCGCAAGCTATTGCCAAAAGTTTTAATACGATGTTAGCAGATGCGAAGGGAAAGCCGGAACAACATGTTTTAGAGCAATTGGGCATTCGAACTATGGCTAAAGCGGTATATACAACCGAAAACATTGGGCACTATGGACTTGCATTTGAACATTATTGCCATTTTACCTCCCCAATACGCCGATATCCCGATGTATTGGTTCATCGTGTATTAGCCTCGGTTTTAGCTGGCAGTCCAATGATCGATAAAAAAATGGAAGAGAAAAGTAAGCACAGCAGTGAAAGAGAACGTGCTGCAATGGAATGTGAACGAGCAGGTAATAAATACAAACAGGTTGAATTCTTAAAATCTCATGTTGGAGAAGTTTTTGAAGGAGTTGTAAGTGGAGTTGCCAGCTTTGGATTTTTTGTTGAAACTGTTGACCATAAATGTGAAGGTTTGGTAAGTATCATCAGCTTAAGTGAATTCGATGATTTTAGACTGGTGGAAAGCGAATACAGTTTAGTGGGTCGTAGAAGTGGACGAACTTTTAAAATGGGGGATAGGCTAAGCATACGGGTAGTAGCAACCAACCTAGAAAAAAGACAGTTAGATTATGAATGGGTATTGGGTGAGTAAATAGCACTACCAGCCACTAGCCAATACATCTGCCAAATGCAAGGCTTTTAAATTGGAGCCCTTGTGTTTGGCGCATCCGTCAATATGCATCAGGCAACTCATGTCAGTACTGATTAAGTACTCTGCCCCAGTTGCGGATGCATTGTTTACTTTCTGATCACCCATAGCAATACTGATGGGCTCAAATTTAACTGCAAATGTTCCACCAAAGCCACAGCAAGTTTCTACTTCATTCATTTCAATTAACTCTAGCCCTTTTACTTTACTTAATAATTGACGTGGTTCATTTTTAATTTTACATTCTCTTAGAGCCGCACAACTATCATGATAGGTAGCTTTGCCGTTCAGTACTGCCCCAAAATCATCTAGCTTGAGCACGTTGATTAAAAAGTCGGAAAATTCAAATAATTTAGCTGATGTTTTTTCAACCTGAACTTTATGTATAGAGTTTTCGAACAGTAAAGGGTAATTGTTTTTGACAAAACCAGTACAACTAGCACTTGGGGTAACAATATAATCTGACCCATCAAAATCATTCAGAAACTTAGTACAAACTTCCTTAGCTTCATTATGAAAACCTGCATTAAATGCGGGTTGTCCACAACAGGTTTGATTTTTATTATATTTCACGGTACATCCGGCTTTTTCTAGCACTTTAACCATATTAAATGCCACATCTGGGTAAAGTTGATCAATAAAACAAGGAACAAATATTTGTACGGTCATGGTATGTATTTTATTTAAAAGAACGTTTTAATGCAATCATTTTAATGGCAGTAATAGCAGCTTCTGCACCTTTATGTCCATGTTTGCCACCAATACGTTCTTGTGCTTGTTGTTCGTTTAAAACAGTTAATACGCCAAAAATTACAGGTGCATCCAAACTTAAATTCAATTGTAAAACACCATCTGTTACAGCTTTGCAAACAAAATCAAAGTGAGGGGTATCTCCCTGAATAATGGTTCCTAGTGTAATATAGGCATCTGCTTTTGCTTTTGATAAATTTGCATGTTGCTTTACCGCAAATGGAATTTCAAATGCACCGGGTACGGTAATACTCTTGATCTTAATGCCAGATTTTTTTAATACCTTTTTAGCCCCTTTTTCAAGTTCGTTAACGATGTCACTGTTCCAATCTGTTTTTACGATAACAACAAAGGCATCCTCTATAGTAGGGATGCCTTCATTTAATGCGATATTTCCTTTTGATGCCATGGTTATTATTGAACGCTCAGGTCATTTTTTTCAATACTCAAACGATAAATGTATTTGTCAGCTTGAAAACCTTTATCTGTTTTTGGATATTTAGCTTTTAGCTCTTTGTATAATGATAAAGCATCTGATGTTTTACCGGTTGTTTCTAATAGTAAAGCAGCACGGAATAAAAATTCAGAAGAATTATTCTCATCTTTTTCAAAAGTACCGGCAGCTTTTTTATACGAAGATACAGCATCATCATACTTCTTTAATTCCGCATAAGCATCCCC
>CANHJH010000107.1 GCA_947460365.1 Sphingobacteriia bacterium
GTGATTATAGATGGCGGAAAGGGGCAATTAGGCGCAGCCATGGAAAGCATTAGGGAGTTAGACCTGGTAGGTGCTTTTACCATGGTGGGGTTGGCCAAAAATGAGGAGGAACTATTTTTTCCGGGAGATAAAGAATCATTGAAACTTCCCTGGAGCAGCGACTCGTTGAAATTGGTAAGAAGAATCAGAGATGAAGTACATCGTTTCGGTATTACCTTCCACAGAAACCAACGGTCTAAGGGCACATTTAAAACCGAATTGGAGCAAATTCCAGGTATTGGCCCCAGTACCATTGCGCAGCTGTTAAAAGCGTTTAAATCCGTTAAAAACATCAAACTGCAAACAGAAAAGGATTTGGCTGCAGAAGTAGGTGTAAACAGAGCTTCCATTGTTTACCAATACTTGAATGAAAAGTAAATAATTGACAATTGATAATTGATAATTGATAATTGATAATTTAGGATTGAAGGGTATTTATAAAATGCCTCTTGAATTTTGCTTGGGGGGTATAAAACAAAAGGGGGCCAGGATAGACATCCAGCCCCGTTTTTAAAATCCAATATCCTATGAAAAACCAATGCGAAAATAAGGCTTTATTTTATATTAACGCAATTTTTTTTATACTTTTTATGAATTTTATTAATTTTTTTTCGATTTTTTATTAAAAAATGGCTGGAATGCTTGATTTTATTGAGTTCTTGACTTTAAAAAAAATCAAGATTATTTTACCCATTTTATAGCTTAGGTTATAGCAAAAAGCAAAAAGGGGAGCAATTTGAATTTGCTCCCCTTTTATACGTTATGAAGTATGGCTACTAGTATGACCAAAGGTCTTGCTCGAAGTTGAATATTTTAGATTTTATGTTCTCTCCTTCTAATAATCTGAACAACGGATCTTTAATAGCAGTACTTAAATATTTGTCACCTGGGTTATCGATGGTAGATTTAATGATATAGCTGGTGAAATATCTGCTTTCAAATAATTCTTCCCAAGTCATTCTTCCGGCAAGATTTTTTGGATTGTACACATCATACTTTGCCAAAGTTCTTCTCATATCAGGATAATATACCCAGAATAGTACCCTCGGCTGTGATTTTCCACTAATTACTTGTTTGGCAATTGGTGCAATGCCGATGATTCTGGTAAATAAACGACTGGCTTCTTTATCAAAAATCACTTGTTCTTTTATGCGAAAAGTATAAACAGAATCCAAATTAAACTGTGGGGTACGAGTAACTGTTTTAATAACAGCACCTGTTGAAGGATCCGAAACATCAATGGTATCTAACTTTCCGCTGGTGATCGACATGATCTGACTGGAAGAAAGTGGCGTGGTAAATCGGTCATTTTCAGGAGAAAAAGCAATAACACTATCACTTCTAACAGCATTCATTAAGATGGCAAAGAAACGCTGATCACCATTTTCATCTTTACCTGCATAGGTAAATGTTTTATTCATTTTTTCTCTCGCGTCAATTTCTCTCCATATAAAATGACTAAACAAGGCATCATCTTCTCTTAGCTCTTCGTATTCCAAAGGCTTACGATCTTTTACCTGTGTTCTTTCAGCTGCATAATTATTACGCAATGATACTTCCGGTTTTCCATCCATACCGTCTTCACCGCTGGTATCATATTCGAACTTTACATTGTCGCCCGAAGAAGGCGCAGCAGTAGCTGAATTAGAAGAAGAAACTGCCGGTGCAGTATTGTTTCCTGTTCTGTATTTAGATCCTCCAGTAGTGTTAACCGGAACAACATTATTGCCGGCATCATTTGCCGCAGGATCTTTTGCAGTGTTAATATAACTAGAGGCAGCAGGTGCTTTTTTAGCGGCATTTTTAGTGCCTTGCTTGGTATTGGCTCCTGTTTTGTAGCGCGATTGTGCATTTAACTGCATCATTATTAATGCAGATAACCCTAGCATAACTCCTTTACATACAAACTTCTTCATGTCGTTGTTTTTTGTACTGCCGCTTTAGGCGGAAATATTTTTTATCATTTGAAATTCATCCACATACCTGGTTAGTTGTTATACCTTTATACATGGTCGGACTTCAACTATCCTATTGTAGCGTAAATGATATATTTTGATCCAGTTTTCTCGAACCACCCGGACCTACTACTTTTATTTCATCAATTACTACGGTTGTTCCTGGTTGACATCTTTTTACTAAAGAAGCAGCTTCAGCATTGCCTCTAAAATAAGCGCCATTTACTTCTGCAACACCAAAACCACTTTCTTCAAAACCTTTACCAGTGCAAATAAGCGTAAATGAAGCAACATCATATTTAACCCCTTCAAAAATAAAATCACGTAATTCGGCTGCTACCCCAACCTGTGCTCTAAAAATATTGGCAGCAATTGGTCCGCCGGCACTTCCGCCTATTGTAGCTAATGGACTTGGAACGCGCTTAATTGGAATAACAACATTTTGCGAGTTTTTACCGTCGGTAGCAGATACAGTTGCTGAACCCAAATTTTTACAGTTCACTATATATTGACCGGGGCCTGATTTTTCAAAACTCACTCCATTTCCGGAAATATCTACCCGCACTTTTTCATCACCACCACCACCGGTTACACTCAATGGATTAGCAAGTCCCTGATAGAATACCCTTGTTTTGTCGGTAGATACTACCAAACCAGCCGGTACTCCCACTGTATATTTAACTTCTTTGGTTACAGATGCGGTAGTTCCATCTGGTTTACGGAAAGAAATATTTACTTTTTTAATTCCACTAGAAGTTGGTTTGAATTTGTATTCAAAAGAACCATCGGGTGTTGGCGTTGCAGAAGCACCATCAACAGTAACAGATGGTTTAGATGCACTATTAAAAGCACCCACACCTGCATTGATAACAATTTCTTCACCAGGCATTACGTAACTAGCATTAGAGTTAGCAATTGCCTGAAACTGGTCGTACACCAATTCAACTTCACCGATTTCTTTATGACAGTATTCAACCACCTGTGATTCACTATTTTTAATGTCGTTCTGAAATTTGCTCAAAATAGTAATACCAGCAACAGTAGGCGTCATGTGAAATAACTTATAAGCCCAATCAACTTTTGCATTATCATCCGCAGCCTCAGGCATATCTAAAGGAAGGGTGGTGCCTAATTCTTTGGCAATTTGAGGGTCAATTGCTAACAATTGGTCTTTATAAGTTTTCAGTTGATTGTATAATTCCTTTGCTCTTCCTTTTCCTTCAGGAGGATTAGACAAGAACATTCTGGTTGCCGCATCTAAATCATCTTCCTTATATTGTTCTTTACCATCAACGATTTGAAAGTTTGCTTCTTTTTTTAAATCTTTTTTAACTGTCTCCAGATATTCATAAGCAGCATCAGAAAGTGTTTTAGCTTTAGAAGCTTTTGCAAACCAAATTTCTGCTTTTTGTCTGGTTACCGGATCTGCCATCTTTTTTTGGAAAGACTTAAATACAGATTCATTTTTAGACTCAATGATTCTGCTGGCGTCCATTAAGCTTTTATCGACCGTTTTAAAAGCATTTAATATTTCAGCAGATACATTTAGTGCCAATAGTGCGGTTAACACCAGGTACATCATGTTGATCATTTTCTGCCGCGGTTCCGTAGGTAGTGACATACTATTTTAAGTTTATCAATATTATTTACAATTTATTTAGAATCGGTGTATGATTATCTACCATTCATGGCAGTAAGCATATTCCCGTAAACCTGATTAAGCTTGGTAAGGTTTGTTGCAAGGGTTGCAATTTGCTCTTTTGCTTTAATCGCATCATTTTCACTAGTAGTTAAGGCATTGGTTGCATGCTCTAACTTACTATAGAATTGATTTAAGGCTTTCAGGTGATTATTGCTTTCCTGTAATTCTAGTTCGTAAATAGTATTTAATGACGCTAAATTTTTAGTAAAACTTTGCATTTGTACATGCAATTGTTTGTTACCTTCTGCTGCCGCACTGAATCCTTGGAAAGACTGAACTGCTGCTGTAACAGAAGTAGAAACAGCACCTAAAGCAGCACTGGCGGCTTTTGAAGAAGCAGAAAAATCAGCGGTTGATTTAACCACATCACCTATCTCTCCCATTTTTTCAACGGTAGTGCCTAATTTTTGAAAACCAGCGCTTAATTTGCTCAAATTTGCAGGAGTAATATCTGCATCTTTCAACATTTTATCTAATCCATCCAATGCAGAGTTGCCGGTTTTTCCACCAGCTACATGTACTTCATGGTCATCGATTGCAGGATAAATGATATACAATAAACCATAGCCAATAAAGATTACCGCTTCTGTACCTAATCCGATTTTAAGCATTAAATCGGCGATTTCAGTATGTAGTATTTTCTGTAATGCGCCGAAGATTACCACCGCAGCAGCGAGCGATACACCAACGTCGAACCATTTAGTAACTTTAGGAGGAATTGCAGCAGCCATTGTATTAAATTTTAAGTTATTGAATTTATGTTTTAAAAATTGGTTGTACTGTGTTGAATTATTTTTTCACTTTTGGTGCAAGATCAATTACGCAACGGAATCCTATATAAGATTTTGCATTATCCTGATATTCATAATTTCTGGTACTTACTTGCAGCATATAGGCCACATCCTTCCAGCTTCCACCACGAACCACTTTACGCTTTTCACGAGGTTTGTCAGACTCTTTAGCATCATACCTAAGATCCGGACTCATATCATGTAAGAAATTATAGGCGCCTTCATAGTAATAAGAACCGGTCCACTCTGCCACATTTCCAGCCATATTATATAAACCATAATCATTAGGCCAGTAGGCATCTGCTCTTACAGTATAAAATCCGCCATCTTCTGCATAGTTACCTCTACCCGGTTTAAAGTTTGCCAATAAGCAACCCTTCTTGTTACGAGGATAATAACTACCCCAAGGATACATAGAATTGGTTCTACCACCACGGGCAGCATATTCCCACTCTGCTTCACTAGGCAAACGATAATCACCATCAATTGCAAAGCCTTTTTTTCCAAGGAATGCATTTTGATAATGTGTTCTCCATGCACAAAAAGCAGACGCTTGTTTCCAATTTACACCCACAACCGGATAATTCCCAAAAGCCGGATGAGAAAAATATCTTTTGGTCATCGGTTCATTGTATGAATAAGAGAAATCTCTAATCCACACCAAGGTATCAGGATAAATAGGCTGATCTCTTTTTACCATGAAATATTTACGAGGTACCCCTTGATTTTCCTTTTTTGCAGCCTCCTTTAAATCGAAATACTGAACACGAAACACCAACTTATTTGGATCCATTTCAGCTCTACCATATAAACGATTGTCTGGTGCTAGATTTAATGCATTTAACTTTTCCATGGTGGCTTTTGTCCACTTAACAGTGTTAAGTTTCTTCCAATCAACCGCCATCGTATCATTTACTTTATTGATACCAGTACCAAATAATATTTTAAATGCTAAAGAATCTCTAACCCATTTAACAAACTGACGATAATCGTTATTGGTAATCTCTGTGGCATCCATCCAAAAACCTTGCATAGATACCTGACGATTTCTAGTAGTGTAGTTTTGGGTAATGTCTTCATCACTAGGCCCCATATGAAATGAACCCGGTTGGATATAAACCATATTTAAAGGATTAGCCATGTTTTGACGAGCAGCTGGAACTACGCCATGAAGCTGACCATCATCTGGCAAGAATCCTTTGGGCTTGCCGCCTTTTAAAAAACACGATGACATGCTCAAACTAATAGCAGCAACGGCAACTAATGATAAATAATTTTTCATTATAAGTGACTAGTTTTTGACGATGACAAATATACAATTTCAATGGTGTTAATCCCTAGAAAAAGCTTTGTTTTCATTATTTTAACAGTGCGAGTATAGGTAACGTCAAATAGTACTTTTTATTGTAATTTTTGTGTAGAAATATTTTATTTATTTCTAATTGGTATTGCAAATTAAAACAAAACTTGTTACACAATTGCTAAAAAAGCCTCAAAAGATGTTAAAGGTTTCTTACAAGCATAGTTTTCACAAAGATAAAATAATACCGGCTCTTCATCAAAAGACTTGTTGCTAAGCATTGGAAATGCTGCAATATCAGCAGATGATACAGCGGTTTGCATCACTTTATTAGGTATATATGTATTATTTATTTTACTTATATAATTATTGGCTTGAGCGCCGGTTATAACAATTTCGCGAGTACCTATTACTATTTGTTGTAATACTGATGCCCAAACACCAAACGATGTAGGGTGTTTGATGATTGCTTGTTGAAGGGATTGAATCAATTGCGCTGCACGATTTTTCCATTCGAGCGCATCAAATACCACAGATAAATATTGCAGGTTATAGCACATTACGGCATTCCCACTTGGGGTTGCGCCATCATACACTTCTTTTTTACGGATCAGTACGTCTATTTGAAACTCCGGAGTAAAATAAAAGAATCCGGTTTCTTCTTCCGAAAACTGTTGAATAACCAATTCTGTTAAGGCTTTTGCCTTGAGTAAATATGCCCCATTGCCGGTTACCTCCTGTAAATGAATATAACTCTGGATCAGGTAAGCATAATCATCTAAAAAAGCAGGGATCTTGGCTTGGCCGTTTTTAAATGTATGATTCCAATTACCGGTAGTATGATCCTGCAAATAATTTTCTAAAAAATTCATATTTCGAACGGCCATATCCAGGTAGGTATGTTCCCCTATGGCAGCAAAGGCCTTACAACAGGCAGTTATCATCAGGGCATTCCACCCAAGGAGAATTTTATCGTCTAACTGTGGCCTGATTCTTTTATTTCTTGCCTCCATCAATTTCCCTAAACACCTTTCAATCATAACTTTTTCCTCCAGATCAGGAAAATGTGTTGCCCACAATATGTTGGTAGGGGGATTTTCATGCGTGCCCTCCTGCCAATTACCGGCAGCTGCTACCTGATAATATGCCCCAAATAATGCAGCGTCGTCTCCTAACAATTCATCAAGCTCTGCTTTTGTCCAGGTATAAAACTTCCCCTCTACCCCTTCACTGTCTGCATCAATTGCGCTAAAAAAACCATTGTTGGTATGGGTCATTTCCCGCTGAATGAATTGCATGGTTTGTTGAATCGTACTTTTATAGTGTTCATTATTGGTAAGTTGATAAGCTTCTGAAATAGCCATAATGAGTAAGGCATTATCGTACAACATTTTCTCGAAATGAGGCACTTGCCATTGCTTATCGGTACTGTACCGTGCAAATCCTCCTCCCAATTGATCATAAATGCCACCCCATATCATCTTATTTAAACTAAGCAATGCCTGATGGAGTGATGATTCATCATTAAAGAAATGGTAGTTCCGCAATAAATAAATGATGCTGAAAGTTTGCGGAAACTTAGGTGCATTGCCAAATCCACCTTCATTCGTGTCTGCTTGTAATAAAATATTTTCGGTGATGTTTTGCAATTGCGCTGCATTAAAATGCGCTGTTGCATCTTTTTGAGCTGAAAGGTTGATGCCAAATGCATTGCTTTTTAATAAATGATTGGTTAATCCTTCCGCCTGCTGTATAATAGTCTCCTTGTTTTCAACATAATTTTTATGAATGCCCTGCAATATCTCCATCCATGATGGCCGGTTGTGCATTCTTTTGGGAGGGAAATAAGTGCCCCCGTAAAAAGGCTGTTGATCAGTGGTTAAAAAAACATTTAATGGCCAGCCGCCGCTACCGGTCATTGACTGAACGGCATCCATATAAATATGATCTAAATCAGGCCGTTCTTCCCGATCAATTTTTATATTGATAAAGTGCGCATTCATGAAGGCAGCAGTTGTTTCATCTTCAAAACTCTCTCGCTCCATTACATGGCACCAATGGCATGCAGCATAACCAATACTCACCAAAATGGGTTTGTTTTCCTGCTTTGCCAAATTCAACGCTTCTTCACCCCAGGGATACCAGTTAACCGGATTATGGGCGTGTTGCAGTAAATAAGGACTTGTTTCGTGTTGAAGTTGATTAGCCATGGGCAAAAAAGTTACTGAGGGTAAAACTACAAAACCCCTCACTGGAGGGGTTTGTTCAATAAAAACTATAAATTATTTTTTGACCGGCTTCTCGGCACTTAAGAACTGATCTAATCCAGCTACCATACTTGGCTTTTGCGGGGATGGTACTTTAATGTCTAATTTAAAGCCTGAGTCTTCCACTGCCTTTGCGGTATTGCTTCCAAATGTGCCAAACACCGTTCCATTTTGTTTAAAATCAGGGAAATTATCGAGTAAACTTTTTACACCACTAGGAGTAAAGAAACAAATAACATGAAAATCCTGTTTACTAAATACGCCGGTTATATCGTTACTGATCGTTCTATACATGTAAGCCAATTGAAACGCGCAATTGCTGTTCTTTAACCAACTAACAATTTCATTGTCCTGCTGGTTTTCACTACATACATACAAAAAGTTTTCTGATTCTCGATGTTTATTAATTACATCGAACATACTTTTATTAGTACCATCAGCCCCATAAAAAACTTTACGTTTTCTATATAAAATAAATTTTTGCAAATAAAGCGCCACAGCCTCCGTTATGCAGAAGTATTTAGTATCCTGCCCAATACTGATTTTCATTTCTTCACTCATTCGGAAAAAATGGTCAATGGCATTTCTACTGGTAAAAATAATAGCAGAGAAAGTATTGATATCTATTTTCTGTTTTCGGAATTCACGAGCAGGAATTCCTTCAAGCACAATGAAAGGTTGAAAAACCAGCTCTACGTTGTGTTTACGTTCCAGATCAAAATAAGGTGATTTATCACTTTCTGGTCTGGGCTGAGATATTAGAATTTTCTTTATTCCTTTAGTACTGCTAGCTGACTGTTTAGACCCTTTTTTGATCATATTCCTTTTCTAAAAATTATGCAAATGTACGCACATCAATTGAAATAATTGATTAAAAGCTTATAAATCAAAGCAATTGGCATTATTTCTACCGCACAAAGGTAGAGGAAAAAATTCAGCGCACTTATTTTCAATTCATTTCTTAATGAGCCAAAGGATACAAAATAACGGTACGAAATCATTATAATCACCATTGATAACGAAAATACTGTTATGAAACCGTGTATACTTTCGTTTCCCAATGCCAACAATACAGAAAAGGGGATTAATAAGA
>CANHJH010000108.1 GCA_947460365.1 Sphingobacteriia bacterium
AAACGCAATGCTATTTGATTGAAATGGTAATGGCTTATTTAAATCACAAAACACCACTTGAATGTTGGGATTGTTTTTCATCCAATAATGATAGCCTCTATAACCTAATACATCTTTGTTGCCTTCCCAAGTGGTGATAATTAAATTTTCCGGAAATAGTCCGGCTAATAAGTTGGTCATCCATCCGGTTCTGTCCCACAAATTCAAAATAGCGTCCCCTTTTTTTACTGTTTCTTGCAACTTTTTTAAAAAAGGATAAACTGCTTTTGTTGCCTCATTAAATGGCTGAAAGCAGGCATAAATATCGTAAAATGGATGTCTGCATTTGTTTTGCAAAAACATCGAATATTTGTCCTCTTTGCCTATTAAATTACCAACTTTTTCTTCAACTTGTTTCAGCTCCTGCGTAGAAATTATATCTCCCTCATTATAAAAAAATAAATGACCCAATCGGGGCACCTTTTGGATGGTGTTTTTTTTTAGGACATCAGTTATATTAATCTTGGGGGAAGACATTATCAATTCACAATAAAATTAATTACATAATCATCCACTGTTCACAGGTTGCAATCCCAGCAGAAAGTGGACTTTCATTACTTTGCAAAGTTAATTAAAACTATTAGTTCTAACATTTTTTAATATAATTAGCCGACTAATCCTACCACTTCACTTTCTTAAAAACTATTTGCTGATAGTTATTTCGCTCATAAAGTATCCCGACATGTTTCTTGTTCATTATGATCATATCTGAATAAGCTGTAAAATCAGCCTGTTCTGGATTGGAACTCTCGTCGATGATGTACTTTTTTTTCCATGTTTTACCTTCATCAAAACTTATTCTTAGCGTTAAATGGTCTCTCTTTTTAATGTCTGCCGTATTACAAAAAGCTATAATTGCTTTATTTTTTTTATAACCTAACATTAAAATACTTGCTTGATTTACCGGATCTATAAGCGTTGTATCAAAGTAAGTGGTATCCCAACTTTCCCCTCCATTGTTGCTGATGGAGACTATTCTTGCTCTTACATCCCCTCTTTGATTTCTCGTGTTCATTAATACCTTATCGCCAGATAATGCTGTTGCCATCGACTCATTACTGCCCGGTACCTGAACGGTTTGGGATAATTTAAATGTACTGCCATGATCATCTGTATAAAAAGCATGCGCATGGTAGTCTTCATAATTGGGCAACGGATCTCCCGATGAATGATTGGCAGCTATTAAAATTCTTCCTTTGTACTTTCCTCTTTGCAATTGAATTGCATGACCGGGTGTATTGGCGTAGGTTCTCCAATCTTCTTTAAAATCGTAAGAAGGGTTTACTAATGGCTGTTTGGGATAATGCGTTTGAAGGGTAATATTGGTGCCTTCCGACCAAGTAGCACCATTGTCAGTGGAGGTCTTATACCAAACTTCTCTCAACCCTTTTCCCTTTCTAACTTCATACTCATGATTATTGCCTGTATTATAAAACAAAAATATTCGTCCATCTGCGAAATTAGGATCCTTATAATCTACCACGGGTGCCGGGTTGCCTGCCTGCAAATGCCCATAGTCTACTATCGTTTTTAATGTATTCCATGTTTTACCCTTATCATTACTACTTTTCATTACGATATTAATATTGCCAAAATCATCTGACCCATTGGCGCGACCCTCACAAAATGCCAATATAGTCCCATTTCCTGTAGTAATCATGGCAGGTATTCGAAATGATTTGTATCCGTCTTTACCTGATTCAAATACAGCAATTGCGCTATCTTGAGCATTTGTTGTAGACATATTCGTCCATAAAACGACCAATAAAAGGATCAACTTGTTACAGAAAGTATACATAAATAATGCTATTTGATGGGGAATTAAATCGCTTGTTAAAATTACACATTGATTTTTAATACTTGAGTTAAGAAACCATATAATAAAAATTAATTAGTCAACCGTTTGCGAAATCCTTTTAATGTTTTTTAGATCTCTAGTTGCTCTTTTTTTCATATATTTAGCAACATATTGCAAAAAATACAAACGATTGCCAAATGAAAAAACTATTCGTGGTTTTATTACTTGTGTTTATAGGTTATTGTTATTCCTGTAATAACAATAAAGCGTCCATAACAGAAGCGGGGGAAATGATTAGCTATAACTTTCAAGTTCGTCCTATTTTTTCCGATAAGTGTTTTAAATGTCATGGACCTGATGCAAACAAAAGAGCTGCTGGACTGCGTTTAGATATTGAATCTGAAGCATTTAAAGCATTACAGGAGCATCCTAATTCACGTGCCTTAGTACCCGGAAATATCAATCAATCAGAACTTTATTTAAGAATTGTTTCCAAAGATTCTTCTCAAATAATGCCTCCATTAGATAGTCATTTGCCATCTCTTACGGAAGAAGAAATTGCTACCATAAAAAAATGGATTGAACAAGGTGCTAAGTATGAAAAACATTGGGCATTTGTTGCTCCGGTTAAAAGCTCAATTCCTAAAGTCAGTAATACTGCTTGGCCTAAAAATGAAATCGACTACTTTATTTTAAATAAGCTGGAAAAATTAAATATCGATCCAAATGAAGAGGCTGATAAAGAACGATTGCTTAAACGCGTTGCATTTGACTTAACCGGGTTGCCGCCCACTCCAGATCAAACAGCCGCATTTTTAAATGATAAGTCTCCCAATGCCTATGAAAAAATGGTAGATGCTTTATTGGCACAGAAAGCTTACGGAGAAAGAATGGCATTGCCTTGGTTAGATATTGCACGATATGCAGATTCACACGGTTATCAGGATGACAATTATCGCACTCAATGGCCTTGGCGCGATTGGGTAATACATGCTTTCAATAAAAACATGCCTTACAACCAGTTCATCACTTGGCAAATGGCTGGCGATTTACTTCCAAATGCTAACAAAGAACAAATATTAGCAACTGGCTTCAATCGTAATCATAAAATTACTGAGGAAGGCGGTGTAGTAGATGAAGAATACAGAGTAGAATATGTGGTTGATAGAACGAATACGTTATCAAGCGGTGTACTGGGACTTACCATGGAATGTGCCAAATGCCATGATCATAAATATGACCCCTTTTCGCAAAAAAATTATTTTCAGTTAACTGCTTTCTTCAACAACGTAACTGAAAAAGGATTGGAGTCTACAGTAGGTGGTGCCGAAACTTACGCTAAGCATCCTCGAATGGAAATTACTAAAGATGATTTAAAAGGCATTCTAAGCTTTATCAATAAGGCGGATAGCAATAAATTAGAAGTTTCCGTGATGAAAGATGCGGATACAACTAGAAAAACTTATGTGCTCATTCGTGGAAGTTATGATCAACATGGTGAAGAAGTAAAACCCGGAACACCCGAGTCCATCTTGCCATTTGGCGTTCAATATCCTTCCAATAGATTAGGATTATCTCAATGGTTGTTCGACGCTAAAAATCCACTAACATCCCGTGTATTCGTCAATAGAATGTGGCAGGAGTTTTTCGGAAGAGGCATCGTGAAATCTGCCGGAGATTTTGGTATGCAGGGAGATTTGCCTTCCCATCCGGCATTATTAGATTGGCTAGCGGTAGATTTTAGAGAAAACGGTTGGAACATCAAACGCCTAGTAAAAACGATGGTAATGTCTGCAACTTACCGTCAATCGGCAGTGGTTAGCAAAAACAAACTACAAATTGATCCGGAAAATACGTTTTTATCTCGCGCCCCACGTATTCGCCTAAATGCCGAGTTCGTAAAAGACATGGTTTTAGCCAGCAGCGGATTGTTAAACAAATCTATAGGTGGCACCAGCGTTAAAGCCTATCAGCCTAAAGGACTTTGGGAATTAGCTACTTCAGGTAGAGGTATTTTATCTTCCTATAAACAAGATACCGGAAATGCTGTATACAGAAGAGGAATGTACACCTTCATCAAACGAACTGTTCCACCACCTAATATGATGATTTTTGACGGAAGCAGCAGAGACCAATGCGATGTAAAACGCTCCAGAACCAACACGCCTTTACAAGCACTCATCATGCTAAATGATCCTACCGTATTAGAAGCGTCTTTAGCATTGTCAGATAAATTATTGAAAAATGGCAAAGAAAAAAACGTTCTGTTAAATGAAGCGTTTAAAAAGATTATTTGCAGAGCACCAACTGATAAAGAAATTAAAATCTTAAGTGAGTACTGGAATGATAAAGCAGCTTATTTCAAAAACAATCAGGCACAAGCCAAAAAAATTATTAACGTAGGACAATATAAACCCACTTTCAATCAAAACGATGCTTTAGCTGCTTTTATGCAGGTGATACAAATTATTTATAACATGGAAGAAGCCATCACAAAATCTTAACTATGGAAAAAGAAATATTTGAACACGGACTCAACGTAAATCGCAGAAAATTCCTGGCCAGCTTAAGCATTGGTATAGGTAGTGCTGCTTTAGGCTCATTATTAATGCCCGATTTGTTAGGAGGTACTAATGACGACGCATCCTTTATGCCGGGAATACCCCATTTTGCTCCTAAAGCAAAGCGGGTAATCTATCTGTTCCAAAATGGAGCCCCTTCTCAATTAGAAACTTTCGACTATAAACCTATGTTGAATAAAATGATGGGGCAAGATTTGCCTGCATCTATTCGCATGGGTCAGCGTTTAACCGGTATGACTGCTTCGCAGGCTAAGTTCCCTTTGATTGGATCTTACTATAAGTTCAATCAACATGGTAATTCCGGCGCATGGGTAAGTGAGTTGTTTCCACACATGGCTAAAATTGTAGATGATTTGTGTATTGTGAAAAGCATGCATACTGAAGCCATTAATCATGACCCGGCACTAACATTTTTTCAAACAGGTAATCAGCAGGGGAGCCGTCCAAGCATGGGTTCTTGGGTTAGCTACGGCCTAGGCTCCGAAAATAAAAATCTACCCGCATTTTGTGTGTTACTATCCAGAGGAAAAGGCAACGGACAGGGCGTATATTCTAAGTTATGGAGTAACGGATTTATAGATTCCATTCACCAGGGCGTACAGTTTAGCAGTGGCGACAATCCAGTTTTATATCTACAAGATCCCGATGGTGTAGATAGAAAGAGCAGAAGAGAAATGCTCGATAAATTGGCTGAATTAAATGACATCGATTACAAAAATTTTGGCGATCCAGAAATAGCTACCAAAATTCAACAATATGAAACTGCATATAGAATGCAAACCGCAGTTCCTGAAATCTTAGATGTTACCAAAGAATCGGAAGACATTGTAAAATTATACGGTTCCGAATGCTTGGTGCCCGGAACCTATGCCGCCAACTGTTTATTAGCAAGAAAGCTTTCCGAAAATGGCGTGCGTTTCGTACAACTGTATCATCAGGGCTGGGATCAGCATGGTAATCTTCCAAATGAAATGAAAGGTCAGGCTAAAGATGTAGATCAGGCCTCAGCTGCCCTTATCACTGATTTAAAACAACGTGGATTATTAGACGAAACCCTAGTAATTTGGGGAGGGGAGTTTGGTAGAACCAATTTTTCACAAGGTAGTACTATGACCGTTGATAATTATGGCCGCGATCATCATCCCCGTTGCTTCTCTATTTGGATGGCCGGCGGTGGCATCAAACCTGGAATGGTATATGGTGAAACGGATGAGTTGGGTTACAACATTACTCAAAACCCTGTTCACGTACACGATTTTCAGGCAACCATTTTACATCAACTAGGTATGGACCATGAAAAATTAACCTTCCGATACCAAGGCCGCCGTTTTAGATTAACCGATGTAGAAGGTAAAGTTGTTCGGGACATTATCAGCTAATAAAAAATCAATCATACATACCACACTCAATTAACTAAAATATGCAACGTAGAAAGTTTATTCAACAATCCTCATTAGCAGCAGGTTCACTTTTTATCATGAAAGATTTATTCGCCAAACCACAGGGTGATATCTTTGGACACAATGGCATGCAATACCGTTTCGATAAAAATTGGGGCGTTTTAACCGAAAAAAATCCGGTAAAAGACTGCCATGAAATGGTGCAGGATAGCAAGGGTAATATTTTGTTACTTACCAATGAAACACAAAACAATATTTTAGTGTACGATAAGTCCGGCAAACTGTTAAATAGTTGGGGACATGAGTTCCCAGGGGCGCATGGATTAACTATACTAAAACAAAATGGCGAAGACTTTTTATTTATTACTGATACAGATAAACATCAGGTTTATAAAACAACCATCGATGGTAAAATATTAATGACCATCGACTACCCCGCAGAAACGGGCGTATATGCTAAAAAAGAAGCTTTTGTACCAACAGAAACTACGGTATTACCTAACGGTGAATTTTATATAGCAGATGGGTATGGTTCCCAATACATTATTCATTATGATGCCAATGGAAAAATCATCAATTATTTTGGAGGCAGAGGCGAAGGCGTTGAACACCTCGATAATGCACATGGTATTGTGGTAGATACTCGTAAAAAAGAAAAAACTTTATTAGTTACCGATAGAACCAGAAATTGTTTCAAACGATTTACAATGGAAGGTAAATTTATCGAAGTAATCGCTTTGCCGGGAGCTTGCGTTTGTCGCCCTGTAATCAATGGCAATCACCTATATGCTGCGGTATTGCGTTCTCCTGATTTAAATACGGATGCTTCTGGCTTTATAACCATTCTAGATAAACACAACAAAGTAGTTTCTAATATTGGCGGAACCAAACCGGAATATGTGGATGGAAAGCTGCAAACAATGAAACAGGCAGAAAAAATATTTGTTCACCCACATGACGTTTGCGTAGATGATGATCAAAGTATTTATGTAGCACAGTGGAATTCAAGTAAAGTATATCCTTATAAGTTTACCAGAGTTTAATTTTAAAAATTAGTTACGCAAATATTCATCAAGCTATGATGCGAAGTATAAAAAAAATAGGAGAGGGTATATTGTTAGGAGGAATAATTCTTTTAATATTTCTGGCGATTTTTGAAAGCAAAATTCAGCTTCCCATTGCACTAAAAGTAGTAGGGAATATGCATCCGGTTCTACTGCATTTCCCAATTGTATTGATGTTGATTTCATTTCTTACAGTTTGGTTACCCAATAAATATGAAGAGGAACCTTTCTTTGATGGGCTTAGATTTATAGCTGCTTTTTCTGCAGTGCTTACCGCATTGATGGGCTTGTTTCTTTCTTTACAAACCAATGCAGAAGGGAATACATTAACCTGGCATAAATGGGGTGGTATTTCATTGTCTGTTGTTGCTTTTGTTTTTTACCATACTTACCATTACTTCGCTAATTATAATTTAAAAGGAAAAATATTTACTGTTATAGCCACTTTGCTTTTAATCATTACCAGTGATTTTGGCGGCAATCTAACACATGGAGAAAACTTTATTTTTGCGCCTTTAATGCAAAAACAACCCAAACAAGTGAGTTTGGAGGATGCACTCGTTTTTAATGATTTGGTAAAACCAATTTTCGAATCAAAATGTGTGAACTGCCATGGAATGAATAATCAAAAAGGCGGACTAAATTTAGACGATTCTTTATCCATAGTTAGTGGCGGTAAAACCGGAAAATTATATATACCGGGTGATCCGGCAAATAGCTTATTATTAAAGCGCTTTCATCTTCCTACAGATGATAAAAAGCACATGCCGCCCATTACTAAAACGCAATTAAATGACGACGAAATTAAACTGATAACAGCCTGGGTTAAAAGCGGAGCATTGTACAACGTAAAAGTGGCTAGCCTGCCTGCTAATGATTCGTTCAGAATATTAGCTGCTAAATTTATTAATGCTTCCATCAATACCACTAACATACAGTATGATTTTGCTGCTGCAAGTGAAAGTACCATTAAGGAGTTAAATAATAATTATCGGGTATTAGAACCTCAAGGTTTAGGTTCTCCGGCTATTGCTGTTTTGTTTTATGGCCGAAGCGTGTATGAACCAAAATCTTTAGAAGAATTAAATAAAGTTAAAAAGCAAATTGTTTCTTTGAGCCTTTCTCACATGCCGGTTAAAGACGATGAATTAAAAACAATTGCTAATTTTGAGAATCTCGAAAAACTCAATTTAAACTACACCGACGTTACCAATAAAGGAGTAGCGAAACTAAATGACCTTAAAAATATTAAAGAAGTTTCATTATCTGGTACAGCAATTACGGTAGAAGCACTTCAGCAATTAGTAACTTTACCATCTCTTAAAAAAATATTTATCTGGGATACAAAAATCGATTCTTTTCAAATTACATCGCTACGAAAAAAATACAAGAACCTTTCATTCGAAACGGGTTATTCCGGTGATGGTAGTATGTTGATTGAATTAAGTCCGCCGATTCTAGAAAACACCGATGGCGTTTTTGATAACGAGTTAACCATAAAAATGAAACATCCATTAAATGGTGCGGAATTACGCTATACATTGGATGGAACCTTGCCGGACAGCATAAAAGGATTGCTATACAAAGCACCTTTTACCATAAAAAGTAATGCTAAGTTAATTGCCAGAGCATTTAAAAAAGGATGGGTAGGCAGTATGCCAATTCGTGGCGCATACATTAGAAGAGGCTTTAACCCAGATGAGGTAACATTACTGGCACCCCCTGATG
Source organism: Sphingobacteriia bacterium (assembly GCA_947460365.1). Taxonomy (GTDB): domain Bacteria; phylum Bacteroidota; class Bacteroidia; order Chitinophagales; family Chitinophagaceae; genus Sediminibacterium. The sequence continues at coordinate 8,612 of CANHJH010000108.1, forward strand.
CTAAGTACACAGGTGGCGGTAAATTATTATCAGATGCCGATTTGGGTGATTTAAATTTTGGCGGCGGTAAATGGTTAGGTTACATGAATAATCCTGCCATTGTACTATTCAACTTCAACAAAGCGGTGACGGTTAAAAATGCAATGATCAATGCACTCAAGTTAACCGGTTCTTATATTTTCCCTCCGGTTACCTTAGAAGTATGGGGTGGAACAGATAAAACAAAATTGAAGTTATTAGGGCGAATGAATCCTCCCGTTCCATTAAAAAATGAAGCAGGCACCATAGAGCCGTATCAAATAGATTTTCCTGCTGCAACAGTTAATTACATTAAAGTTGTAGCAAAACCAATTCCTGTTTTACCTAAATGGCATGAAGGAAAAGGACAAAAGGGATGGGCATTTTTAAGTGAAGTATTATTTAACTAAAAAGTATCAATAAA